>USEQ01000082.1 GCA_900553655.1 uncultured Slackia sp.
ACCGCTCCTGCCGAGGCCGCTCCGGCTCGTCCCGCACATTGGGTGGAGGTAACCGCTCCTATGGTCGGTACGTTCTACGCTGCTCCGGCTCCGGGCGAAGCGCCCTTCGTCAAGGTTGGGGACGAAGTTGCCGCGGGCGAGACCTTGTGTATCGTCGAAGCTATGAAGCTCATGAACGAAATTGCCGCTCCTCAGATGGGCACCGTGCGCGAAGTCTGCCTTGATGACGCCACGCCCGTTGAATTCGGCACGCCTTTGTTCTACATCGAGCCTCATGGCGCTGCAGATGCAGGCGAGGGGGAATAAGCGTGTTCAAAAAGATTCTGGTCGCCAATCGCGGAGAGGTCGCGCTGCGCATCATGCGTGCCGCCCGCGAACTTGGCGTGAAAACGGTCGCGGTCTATTCGACGGCGGATAAGGACACGCTGCCGGTGAAATATGCCGACGAGGCGGTTTGCATCGGACCTGCTCCGGCAGGAAAGTCCTACTTGGTCATGTCCAATATCATTGCGGCCGCAGTCACCACGGGCTGCGAAGCGGTGCATCCCGGCTACGGCTTCTTGGCCGAAAACGCCGATTTCGCCCGTGCATGCGCCGAGAACGACCTTGTTTTCATAGGCCCTGCTCCCGAATGCATCGAGCGCATGGGCAACAAAGCCGTCGCTCGTGAGACCATGGCGGCGTGCGGGGTTCCTACGGTTCCCGGCTCGGACGGTGTGGTGGAAACGGTCGAAGACGCTCGCGCATTCGCCGAGGCCGTCGAATATCCCGTTTTGATCAAGGCTTCCGCAGGCGGCGGCGGTAAGGGCATGCGTGAAGTGCACAGGCCTGAAGACTTGGAGGGCGCGTTCACGGCTGCAAAGGCTGAGGCTGCTGCCGCTTTCGGCAATGACGATGTGTATCTCGAGAAGCTCGTGCTGCGTCCTCGCCATATCGAGATTCAGGTTCTTGCAGACGATTTCGGCAACCATGTGGCTCTGTGCGAACGCGACTGCTCCATTCAGCGTCGCCATCAGAAGCTCCTCGAAGAGGCGCCCTCTCCGGCGCTTGACGACGAGCTGCGCGCAGCCATGGGCGAAGCCGCCGTCAAGGCCGTCGAAGCCGTGGATTATCGCAACGCCGGCACGATCGAGTTCCTGCTTGATGAGAGCGGCAAGTTCTATTTCATGGAAATGAACACGCGCGTGCAGGTGGAGCATCCCGTGACTGAGCAGATCACCGGTACCGACATCATCAAGGAACAGCTGCGCATCGCTTCGGGTGAACCTATGAGCTGCGCCGATCGCGTTCCGTTCTCTCCGAATGGCCATGCGATCGAATTCCGCATCAACGCGGAAGACCCCGAGAACGGATTCCGTCCTTGCCCAGGCACCATCACACGTTTCGACGTTCCGGGCGGTCCCGGCATTCGCGTCGAGTCTTACATCAACGCAGGGTCGGTCATTTCTCCGTTCTATGACTCCATGGTGGCCAAGCTGATCGTTTGGGGCCAGGATCGTGAAGAGGCGCTTGCTCGTGGACGTCGTGCGCTCGAGGAGTTCAAAATCGAAGGCATTGCGACGACCATTCCGTTCCACAAGCGTGTGCTTGATGCCGAAATCTTCCAGAAGGGCGAAGCTCGCACGGACTTCTTGGACGTGGCGTTCGGCGAAGAATAGCCAGAATAGGTTATAAAGGGAAAGATCCGAAGATACATGCAAGCGGCGTCCGGTTGGGCGCCGCTTTCGCATGCAGCGCGTTTCGCACCGGTTTGCAACTTGGAATCTGCGGCGCGTTTCGTATATTCCGTGGAACCAAGATGGGTTTCGGATGCTGCCTGTGTTTGGGGTAAAATGATAGGATGCTTATTCAACAACGAGCCGAAAGGACCGTCATGAGCGAAGAATTGTATGTCGACGGCTTGGGCCTTGCCCCTGGCGTTATGGAAACTATCGTGGCCATCGGCGCTAAAGAAGTCGAGGGCGTTGCGAGCGTGGGTGCCTCCACGTTTTCCGGCATCCGTTCGCGTTTCGTGTCCAACGCGGCAAGCCAGGGTATCGAAGTCAGCATGAACGAAACCGAGGGCGTGGATATCGCCGTGCATATCGACGTTTTCTACGGCAGGCCTATTCCCGCCATCGCGTCCGACGTTCGTCAGGGTGTTGCCGACGCCGTTGTCACCCAGGTCGGCTTCAAAGTGTCGTCGGTGGACGTGTATGTCGACGGCATTCGCTTTTCGGCTTAATACATTCGATTGAGGGGTTAGATGAAACGACACGAACGCTCTTTGGCGCGCCGTTGCGCGCTGCAGGTTCTGTATCAGAGCGAGCTGCTTGATAAACCGGCCGACATCGTTGTGGAGGAAGGCCTCGTTCCCGAAGACGCGGGCATGGGCGATTACGCGCGTATGCTTATCTTCGGCGTTGCTTCCCACAGCGCAGAGCTCGACCGTACCATCAGCATGTGTTCACGAAATTGGGCGATTGACCGTATGCCCGTGGTTGACCGCTGCTTGCTGCGACTTGCCGTGTTCGAGCTGAAATACGTCGAAGACGTGCCTGTCTCGGTTTCCATCAACGAAGCGGTCGAACTCGCCAAGGAATTCGGCGGCGAAGACGATTCCCATCGATTCGTCAACGGTGTCCTGGGTCGTCTTGCGCGCAAGCTGGATGGCGAAGACCAGCAGGACTGCGAGGAGGAAGCAAAGAGCGAGGAGCAATCCGACTCTGCGGTCCAGCAGGAATCGCCTGCATCTTCTGCAGAAGAAGAGGTTGCCGCAGAGGGCGTCCAGGATGCATGCGACCAGGCTTCGGCGGAAGATGCCGTTTCGGTCGAGGATTGCAGCGAGCCGAATGAGACTCTGCAGGCAGATTCCGCTGACTCTTCGACGACCGCTGAATATGCGCAAGCATGGATGCGGCGTCCGATAGGAGTTTTACGGAAATTCGCGACCGCCTAGAGGAAATTGCATCTCAGGTGCGCGGAGACGATATAGCCTTGGACAAGGCGCTCGACCTCTACGATGAAGCGGTGAAGCTCGGCATGAAGGCCACAGAGCTTCTTGAGGTCATCGGAGAGGGCGATTCTGAAAACGTCGATAAATAGGTATAGCGCGCGGGTGCGATTCGTATCGCACCCGTTTGACAACCCTCAACAAAGGCAAGGTCTATGGAGCACCGTATTCTTGACATGATTTCTTCTCCTGCCGATCTCAAGCTCCTTACCGATGAGGAGCTTGGCATTCTTGCCTCAGAGATTCGCGAACAGATTCTTTTGACCACCTCCAAGAATGGCGGGCATGTCGCTCCGAGCTTGGGCGTGGTTGAGCTTACGTTGGCATGCCACAGTCTGCTCGATTGTCCCCATGACAAGCTTCTGTTCGATGTAGGCCATCAGTCGTATGCGCATAAGCTGCTTACGGGTCGTCTCGGCATTTTCGACACCTTGCGCCAGTATAAGGGAATGTCTGGTTTTCCCAAGGCCGCCGAAAGCCCTTATGATGTGCATCCTTCGGGCCATGCGTCCGATTCTGTGTCGGTGGCACTTGGCCTTGCCATGGCCCGCGATTTGCGGGGCAGCGACGAGAAAATCGTCACGATCATCGGTGATGCGGCTCTTTCGGGCGGCATGGCGTTTGAGGCGCTCAATCATGCCGGGCAGCTGCAGACGCCCATGGTGGTGATTCTGAACGACAATGAGATGTCCATCTCGCGCAATGTCGGGGCGCTTGCCACCTATCTCGGGCATAAGCGCGCATCGCGCGAGTACACCCAAGCCCGCGACGGCCTTCAAAGCGCGCTGGAGGCCAAGGGAGACTGGGGCCATGGTCTGGTCGATTTCGGACGCAACGTGAAAGACTCGATCAAGCAGATGATCATTCCCGGCGAGATGATTTTCGAGAAACTGGGCTTTTTATGCACTGCGCCCGTTCCCGGCCATGATATCGCGGCGCTCAAGCATACGTTGCGTGTGGTGCTTGATGCCGAAGTTCCCGTGCTCATGCACGTGGTCACCAAGAAGGGCATGGGCTACGAGCCGGCCGAGCGCCGCCCCGATGTGTTCCACGGCGTGGGCCCGTTCGATCTGGCTACCGGCGAGGTGAAGAAGTCCTCGTCCGCCGCTCCTAAATACACGAGCGTGTTCGGCAAGGCTCTCGTGCGTGAGGCGGCCGCCAACGAGGACATCGTGGCTATCACGGCTGCCATGAAAGACGGAACGGGTCTGAACGAATTCGCCGAACGGTTCCCGAAGCGCTTCATCGATACGGGCATTGCCGAAGAACATGCGGTCGCGCTGGCGAGCGGCCTTGCAATCGGCGGCAAGAAGCCTGTCGTGGCAATCTATTCCACGTTCATGCAGCGCGCGGTCGACCAGATGGTCATAAACAACGCGCTGCCCGATCTTGACGTGGTGTTTTGTCTCGACCGTGCGGGGCTTGTCGGCGACGACGGCCCGACGCATCACGGCGTGTTTGATATCGCCTATACGCGCATGATTCCGCATATGAAGGTTATGGCTCCTTCCGACGAGGCCGAACTGGTGCATATGCTGCATACGGCGCTTTCGCTGCACGGGCCTGTCGCTTTGCGCTATCCGCGTGGAGAGGCACGCGGTGTCGAATTGCCCGAGGAGCCACAGGTGCTTGAGGTGGGCACGTCGCGCACGACGCGCGAAGGAAGCGACGTGGCTATTCTTGCGTTCGGACGCATGGTCCAAGAGGCAGAAGGCGCGGCCGACATCTTAGCCGAAGAAGGCGTTTCGGTTCGCGTGGTCGACATGCGTTGGATTAAGCCGTTCGATGAGAACGCCGTGCGCAAGGCTGCAATGGAATGCTCGCTTGTCGCCACGGCCGAAGAGGGCGTGATCGAGGGCGGAATAGGCGAGGGCATTCTTGAAGCGCTTGCGGCCAATCCGCCGGCGAAGGTTCCTCCCGTGTTGACGTTCGGCATTCCCGATCGCTTCGTCAGCCAGGGCAAGGTTCCTTTGCTGCACAAGGAACTCGGCATCGACGCCGAGGGTATGGCGCGGCGCATTCGCGAAAAGCTTGCCTCTATGAAAAAGGAGGCGTAACCGAGAACGTGCGCTGAAAGCGACTTCGTGCGAATTGCGGATTCAATTCGAAAAGACGGCGACGGGTGGTTCCGTCGCCGTCTTGCATGTAAGGCGTTATCGGGAAAGTCGAAAAATCAAGGGGCAGCTGTCCGTCGTGCTTTTCCGATCGCTCGCTATCGCTGCCAGACCTCCGTGCCGGCGATACTGACGCTTGTTATATCTTCAGGCTCGGCCAAAACGTCGAACACGTAGCCTTTATGGACGCTCGTGGTGCCGTCATCGTTACTCTGGCTGCTTGCGCCGCTTTCGGTTGCATCGAGTACGGTGCCGTCTGCGAGCGTGATCAGAATAGGGAGGTTCATAATACGGTCCATCTCGGCCGAATTATGGTCGGACATCTTGCCGTCGCTCTGGTCCTGCCAGTTCATGACATCATGCGCCGTGAAATCGACGGTGATGGCCACGGGTGAGACAGCGACTGATTCGATGTCGGCGGTCAGGCCGTTGTAGTCGACGGAGAAGCCGGCGGGCAGATCGATGGTCATGTCGTCGTAGTTCATTTCGAACTTGAGGTCCCACGATCCTTCGACGAGAGTGCGTAGGCCGTCCACGTCGTCGAGCACGCAGAGGTTTTCAAGATGCACGCGGGCGGTGTTGCCGATGATGCCTTTGCTGTTGAAGGTGTCGACGGATATGCTTTCCACCATCTGGATGGCGTTATCGTTCGGGTCGGCATCGTAGAAATGGATGCCGCCGCCTCCACCGTTCATCCAGTCGATATGGGTGCCTGACGGTCCTTCGAACATCAAGGGCAGCGTACCGGCATCGTTCGGGGTTACGTCGAAAGGTTCGCCATCGTCGCGTGCGATACTGAACACCACGATGTAATTCCAGCGGTCGCCCACCACGGCGTCGGCGGTGATGGTGACGCCATTGCAGCTGGCTGATGCGCCGATGGGGCGGCCGATGGCGTCGATGACCTCGGTGGAGGCGGGCGCTCCGTTGAACACGTCGTCGACCAAGCCTTTCACGGTAGTTAACGTTCCGGTTGCAGCGATAGCTCCTGCGCTGCCCACCAAAAGCGCGCCGGCGAGGCTTGCTGCGGCTACGAGCCGCCAGCGCTTCTTGAAGCGCAGCGCGCGTCCGCCGGAGGCGTGCGTTTGCGAGGCGGCGGGTTCGCAGGAGGCGGTAGTCGTTTCGCAGGCTGCGTGTTTCTGTCGTTCGGCGATGGCGCGGGCCAAATCGTTTGTCATGCGATCGGTGGTTTCTTCGGGAAAGGTCATGGAGTCGAGGGCCTGATGGTACGTTGTATTCATGATGATCTCCAAGGGGACGTAGGTCGGATGCAG
>USEQ01000083.1 GCA_900553655.1 uncultured Slackia sp.
CCCATGGATAAGTTCGGTAAAGGGAAGATTGACATTGACTTCGCTATACGGGGGGGGGTATCTTTTCAGCGTATATATTGCGCAAATCGGCCAGAATCGCCTGCTGCATATGGTTGATAGCGCAATGAGAAGCGACCGCGCTCATGCGCACCAAAGGAGGAATGTTTATGAAATACACAAGACCAAGAGCGGCTATCGCTACAGGCCTGTGCTTATGGCTGCCGGCCCCGTGGCGCCTGCCGCGTTTGCGGTCGACGGAGATAGCGCAGGGCAGCAGCGCTATGAGAGGGCTGATGTTAAGGTCAACACGGTCCTGTTCGACGCCAACGGCGGTTCCTTCAGCGGTGGCGCGACTCTCGCCGACATCGCCACGCAGGCCGACGGCACGGTCGTGTTCCCCGAGAACCCGACCCGCGAGGGCTACGAGTTCGCAGGCTGGACCTACGACCGCGCCGGCAACGACCCGTTCGTCGACGGAACCAAGCTCGACAAGCACGTGAACCTCTATGCCAAGTGGACCAAGGTCCAGGAGGCCAGCGTCCTGTTCTACGCCAACGGCGGTCTGTTCCCGACCGGCGGCGACATGATGGACGTGCTGCCCCAGTCCGACGGCACCATCGTCCTCGCCCCCGAGCCCACCCGCGAGGGCTACGAGTTCACGGGCTGGGCGTATGACGCCGCAGGCGTGATGCCCCTCGACCCGAGCATCAAGATCGACAAGCACACCACGCTGTTCGCCCAGTGGAAGCAGGTCGAGGCCGAGGTCTTCGCAGCTGACTTCGACGCCAACGGCGGCGAGTTCGCCGGCGGCATCGCCTCGATGAACGTGGCCGCCCGCGAGGACGGCACCCTGCCCGTTCCCCTGGCTCCCACCCGCGAGGGCTACGAGTTCGCCGGCTGGTACTACGACGCCGAGGGCACCCAGGCCTTCGACTTCGCCACCAAGCTCGAGCAGGACGTGAAGCTCTATGCCAAGTGGATTGAGCAGACCCCTGCCGTCGACACCCACAAGGTGACCTTCAGCGACGGTATCGATGCTACTGAAGATGCCGTTGTCGAGGTTGAGGACGGCAAGGCTGTCGCTCGTCCTGGCGATCCTGAGCTCGCAGGCTACAAGTTCCTCGGTTGGACCCTCGACAAGGAGACCATGGAGTTGTACGACTTCTCCACTCCTGTGACCGCTGACATCACGCTTCATGGCGTGTGGCAGAAGGTTGCGGCCGAGACCCCGGGCGCTGACGAGAACCAGGCACAGGGCGAGAACGGCAAGGCCGAAAACGTCAACGCAGAATCCGCTAAGGCCGAGCTCACCACGCTCCCCCAGACTTCCGACAACAGCATGATGCTCGTTGGAGTCGCTGCAGCAGCAGGCGTTGCAGCTCTGGGTGCGGGCGCCTATGCGCTTCGTCGCCGCAATGAGCAGCGCTAAGCACATGAATCATTAGTGAGCCTTTCGTTAGGGCGATAGCGTTCGCTGTGTGAAAAGACCGTGGCCATCGGCCGCGGTCTTTTCTTTGTGCCCGGTTCTGCGTGCTTGTTGGGTTCTACGGGCAAAAAGCGTGTTGTGTAGGTGCGTTTCCACACGTTGGCAAGCGAAAGCGTCCTCGTGAGCGGAGTTCAGCGTAGCTCCTTTCGCATATTCGGTTTTTTCGAGTTTCCATTTTTGGACACGATGTTGATTAAGGGCGTACGCAAAGCTACAATCCGTAATTGAACAGACTGTCTAAAAGTATGCAGTCGTTCATGCCGGAAGGAGACATACATGGCTGTGACCGCAAAGAAGCTTACGTCTTCTGCGAGGGAGGCTTTCGGGGTGGCGAGCATAGTGAAGCCGCCTGCGTCGTCGCGCACGTGCGACCCTCGTATTGTTCGCACGAAGGCGGCATTGCGAGAAGCTCTTATCTCTCTTATGGAGGAGCGCGGTTTCGACGGGTTCACGGTAAACGACCTGTGCCAGCGCGCCGGCCTCAATCGAGGCACGTTCTACAACCATTTCGAAGACAAAGACGATCTGCTTCAGACGTTCGAAAACGAGGTCCTTCGGGGCCTTGCCGTGTTTCGGGAAAAAATGAGCGCCCTCTCCATCAAAGACCTCATGGGATATCTCGTTATGAAGAAGCCTTTCCCCGTTCTGGTGGAGCTGTTCGACTACCTTCGTGAAGAGGGGGATTTTCTTCATGCGGTGCTCGGGCCGGGCGGTGACGTACGTTTTGGGCCGCGTTTGCGCGAGGCCGTGTGCGGCCAGTTCATCATGTCGCTTCTGCACGAGCAGTATCGGGAGAACCCCACACCATTCGTGAACTACTACATTGCCTATTACGCCGGGGCCTATCTTGGATTCATAGGCCATTGGGTTGAAACAGGCATGAAAGAAAGCTCGGAGGAAATGGCGCTTATTGCCATGAAGCTCCTTTTCATAAAACCAGGCGAGCCCATCACCATGTAGGGCTCTGAGACGAAGACACGTGATTGCTAAGGAGAATCTCATGGCTGATAAGACCATGAACGCAAACAATCAGGAAGCTGTTTCCCGTCGTCTTGCATTCGAAGAGGCTTCCGACCAAACGGGCGGCGTTTCCGCGCATCATGCGCCGCTTCATATAGGCATCGACGTGGGATCGACCACGGTTAAGGTGGCGGTTCTCGATGACGAGAACACCATCCAGCATTCGTGCTACAAGCGTCATCATGCAGACATTCGCGCGACCATCATCGAGGTGGTGGGGGAGGCTGCCGAGCAGTATCCCGATACGCCTATGACCATCGCCATCACGGGTTCAGGCGGCTTGCTTCTGGCCCAGTGGCTCGGCATAGAATTCGTTCAGGAGGTTATCGCGTCCAAAACCGCTGTGGAAACTTTCATTCCGCAGACCGATGTGGTGATCGAACTCGGTGGCGAAGACGCAAAAATCATCTATTTCGACAACGGCATCGAGCAGCGCATGAACGGCACGTGCGCCGGCGGCACGGGCGCGTTCATCGACCAGATGTCGGCCCTGCTCGACACCGATGCGGGCGGTTTGAACGAACTTGCAAAAAGCCACAGCACCATCTATCCCATCGCAAGCCGCTGCGGCGTGTTCGCAAAGACCGACGTGCAGCCGCTGCTCAACGAAGGCGCGCGCAAGGAGGACATCGCCGCTTCCATTTTTCAGGCCGTGGTCACGCAGACCATTTCGGGCCTGGCGTGCGGACGTCCCATCCGCGGCAACGTCGCCTTGCTGGGCGGTCCTTTGCAATATCTTTCCGAGCTGGACAAACGCTTCTGCGAAACGCTCAATCTGGATGACGAGCATGCCATTCGTCCTGAAAACGCGCACTTGTTCGTGGCAAGCGGCGCGGCAATCTGCGGCGCGAAGGGCGAGCCCGAGCTGCTCTCCGACGTGCTCGAGCGCTTGCGCAACCTGGGTGATATCCAGGGCAGCGAAGTGGTGCGCCTCGATCCTTTATTCGCAAACGAACAGGAATTTGCCGAATTCAAGAAACGCCATGACAAGGAGAAGGTTGCTCGCGGCGATTTGATGGCTTACACCGGTACGGCCTATCTTGGCATAGACGCTGGCTCCACCACGTTTAAAGCCGTCCTGATCGGTGAAGACGGCGAGCTTTTATGGAGCTCGTATGCCAATAATAAAGGCGACGTTTTGGAGACTGCCAAGCATGCCATCGCCGACATGTACGGCGCACTTCCTGTGGATGCGAGCACGGGAGAGCCTTTCGTGACCATTGGCCACGCAACCGTGACCGGCTACGGCGAAGGTCTGCTGATTGAGGCGCTTCGCGTGGATTCAGGCGAGATTGAGACCGTAGCCCATCTGCGAGGCGCCCAGCACATGCTTCCCGGCGTCGAGTTCAGCGTGTCCATTCGCGCCGGAGGCGAGGAGCCGACTGTCATTCATATCGTAGTCATCTTCGATGACAGGCGCCCCGAATTGATCGACGGGATTGCCAGGGCCGTCTGCGACGAGCACGGGAAGCCGCGCTACGACGATCTCGATAACGGCGCTTTCACCGAGGACGGTTTCGCCAAGATCCTGAGAGACATCGGCCTCAACGCCGTTCTCATCGGGCACGAGAAATCAGCCGGCCAGGAAGCGAAGCGAGACGTGAGCAGCCTAGGCGCCGATCGCGCCAACGAAGTGATTTTGACCGAGTTCGTCGACGCAGTCGAGATTCGCAACAAGCGGCGCGAGCTCGACATCAAGAGGCTCATCGAGGCCTACCCCAAAGACGCCGTCCCGTTTGTCGTCGGGAGCGATTGCCATGATTGGGCGGCCTACCCCGGGACAGAAGGCGGCGAGATTTCGTTCTCGAGCCTGAAGTGTCTGCCGACCTTCGAGGGCCTGCTCATGGCGATTACCGACCTCTCGAGGATCAAGGTCGGCGATTGCTCGTTCTTCAGCACCAGCTCCTCGAAGCTCAGCTCGCTGGAGCTCTCGATCGATGGCAAGGACTTCGACATACCGCTTTCGCCTGGAATCAATGCGATCATCGGCGACAACTCCATCGGCAAGTCGATGATGATTCATCGATTGACCGGCTGCCGGCATGTGGGCGATTCCAAGTTGGTAGATGGGTACGAGGCCTATTGCGCGAAGGAGGGCATAAGCATCGACACCCTTCTCCCCGTCGCGGCTGAGTTCAAGTTCGACGACCAGGATAGCGTGCGCAAAACCCTCGAGGAGCTGCATTCGGGGCAGAGCCAGAACGATTATTTCGGTAAGTATTTTCAATCCCACGTCGATGTCGGTTCAATCAAGGAGTCGCTCAAGCGCTTCTTCGATGAGTGCGTTGTCGCCCTGGAGTCGAAAGCGCGCTTCAACGATGCACGCTGTCGGCTCGATAAGCATGAGGTGGTTTTGCGCGACCTGCCAAAGTCCGAGATGCTGACCATCTCCCAGTTTTCGAAGACGATTTCTTTTGAGGACATTGATAATCTCGGCTCCAAGTTGCTCTCCTGCAGGGGCGACCTTGCCAACGCCAGAACAGATCACTCGAAACTTTTCAAAGAGATGGGGCTTGAGGCTGCCGAGGCCCATGCCGATGCAATGGAGGCGATGGGCAGGCTTCTCAAGCTCATCGCGAAGCATAGGCTGGTCTACGAACGCGACAACGCGAAGACCCGAGCAGTCAAGGACGCTGCGAGCGAGGAACGCAGAGTTCTTTCGAAGAGGAAGACCGACGAGCAGAAAACCATCGATGACTATTCGGCGACTCTCGACGATGTCTCTGAGAAGATTGCTAGCGCAGTGCTGCTTGCCGCAAAGCGGTGCGACAGGAAGCTCGAGTACGCCGTTCCTGTGGACGTTAGGGTCCCCAACCCTATGGGGAAATTCATATTTGTCTCCGAACTCACTTCTGGTAGGACCGACGTAGGCTACTGCAATGAGGTCTTCGGAGAGGTATTCAACAAACCGAAGCTCTGGCAGTTGTTGGACGGCATTCAGCATGAAACGTCTCTTATCACAGAGGATATTGCGGAAATGGTGACGGGCAGCAAGCCTTCTTTGACGACGTGCTATAAGGAAATTCGCGAAAAACTCCATGCGGTGGTGGACTGCATATCCGAGAGAAGGAAAATCACCAACAAGTCCATAGGCATCGACGCCGAACCGTCGCCTGGCCTGTACGGGACCTTGTACTTCGACCTTTTGGCGGAGGAAGACGCTAAGATGGGGGTCTATGTTATCGACCAGCCGGAGGACCAGATCTCGCAGGTGGCGATTAAGAAGCACGTCCTCGGCGCCTTCAAGAGGATGAGTGCCAACCGGCAGGTGCTGATGATTACGCACAACCCGCTCTTCGTCGTAAACCTCGACGTCGATAACGTCATCGTGCTCGCGCGCGGCGAAGATGGGAAAATTGACGTGAAGAGCGGGGCTTTGGAATACGAATGCGACGACTACAAGGTGCTCGACCTTGTGGCCAAGACCGTTGAAGGGGGTGCCGACGTTGTCAGGAAACGACTCAAGCGCTATGGCTCAGAAGGCATATAAGGTCGGGCTGAAGGATGGTAAGATCGCGATCGAGGGGGTTAGCGGCTTTTCCATCGACATCGAAGATCCGAAGCTGAACGTAGGGAAGCTGTACTCGGCACTTTTTGCGGGAATAGACAGACCTACGACGATTTCCCTCGAACCTACGACTGAACTTAGGCAGGATCATAAAGCCTTCTCTTTCTTTGGAAGCTTGAAGAAGATCGTGGACGGCGCTTGCGAGAAGATGAATCCGGGTCTGGCTGAGATTGCCAAGAAGGCCGAAGGGCTTGATGCCGATGATTAGGCAAAGCAGAGTTGATGCCGTGCAGCTTGTTGGCAAAAGCTAAGGCCGATGAAGGCTTGCATGGAAACTACTGCTTGCGATAAGCGAAGTAG
>USEQ01000084.1 GCA_900553655.1 uncultured Slackia sp.
ACTGGAAGCGCCCCGGAACCTCCGCCGTCGCAGACCAGCTTAAAAGCGCCACGCCCGGCGACATCATCCTCATGCACGATGGAGGCGGCGATCGCTCGCAAACCGTAGAGGCATTGCGCATCGCCCTGCCGTATCTCAAGGAACAAGGATTCTCCTTCGTTACCATAGACGAGATAATGAAGTACCCCGTCAAAGAAGAATAGACCGACCGGGCCGGAGCCAAAAAAGCTCCGGCCCGACTCATCCAGATAGCCTCGCCCCCTTGGCTCAACGAGGCTATCAAAACCGTTAAATCTGATACTCTATCGAAATAAAGTACGATAGCGGCATCCTCCCCCGTAAAACAGCCCTATAATCTGCATCGTTCAACAAATGCAAGACAGGGCGAGCAGGACAACCCATCCGGGCAAACGGGCGAGCGACCTATGCGAACCCTCAATACGCGGCATGGGATCTCTCAGGCGCGCAGACAAGGGGGCGCATTTCCATGAAACCGGAAACACAGCACGACCAGCTTGCCCGCAAAGCGCGCGCCATAGCGGGCGAGCCGTTCGGCCCGGGCAGCAACACCGACAAGCAAGGCACCGTCATGACCGGCGCGCAGGCCGTTATAGCCTCGCTCGAAGCGGAAGGGGTCGATACCGTCTTCGGTTATCCGGGCGGTCAGGCCATCAAGATTTACGACGCCCTCTACGACAGCAAGAAGATCCGCCATGTGCTCGCGCGCCACGAACAAGGCGCCACGCATATGGCAGACGGCTACGCACGCGCAACCGGCAAAGTGGGCGTCGTTCTGGTCACCAGCGGCCCGGGCGCCACGAATACCGTCACGGGCATCGCCACTGCATACATGGATTCCGTTCCTCTGGTTGTAATTAGCGGACAGGTCACACGCGGCGTCATAGGCACCGATTCGTTCCAGGAATCCGACATCGTGGGCATCACTATGCCCGTGGTCAAGCATAGCTTCCTGCTGCAATCCACCGACGATTTGACCAAAACCTTCCGAGAGGCGTTCTATATAGCCTCGACCGGCCGACCGGGGCCCGTACTCATCGACATCCCCAGCGACCTCGCAGGTTCGGAAATGGTGTTTAACTACCCCGACGGCGTCAACCTTCCAAGCTACCGACCCACCTACAAGGGGAACGTCAAGCAGATCAAGCAAGCATGCAGCCTCATCAGAGAGTCCAAACGCCCCTTGCTCTACATCGGTGGCGGCATCGTTTCGTCTCACGCATGCACCGAACTTCAAGAGCTTGCGGAATCGATGAGAATCCCCGTCGTATGCACTCTTCTTGGCAAAGGCGCCTTTCCTTCAAGCAATCCGCTCAACCTTGGCCCCGTGGGCATGCACGGCTCAAAATACGCAAACATGGCCGTGACCAAGTGCGATTTACTCATATGCGTGGGAGCGCGCTTTTCCGACCGCGTCACAGGCAAGCTCTCCGAGTTCGCCCCGCACGCAAAGGTGATTCATATCGACATCGACCCGGCGGAAATCGGGAAAGTTCGCGAATCACAAGTCCCTATCGTCGGCGACGCCCAGATTGTCCTTGCCAGCGTAAACGAACAGCTCGCAAAAATGCAGAGCGAACCCGTCGGGTCGACGTGGTTCGAGCAATGCAGCGAATGGCGCGAACAATGGCCGTTCTCGCACGACGACCCGAAGAATTCCCTCGGTGAGATCGTCCCCGAAGTCGTCCTCGATCAGCTCTCCCAAAAGCTCGACCCCGACGCCTCGATAGTCACCACCGAAGTGGGCCAGCATCAAATGTGGGCGCACCAGCGCATTCGTCGCGAACATGCGCGCACGTTCCTCTCGAGCGGCGGGCTTGGAACCATGGGGTTCGGATTCCCCGCCGCTATCGGCGCTAAAATCGGATGCCCCGATGCGCAAGTTGTCTGCGTGGCGGGCGACGGCAGCTTCCAAATGAACAGCCAGGAAATGGCAACCGCTGCCATCAACAACGTTCCCGTCAAGGTGGTCCTCATGGACAACCGCGCACTCGGCATGGTGCATCAGTGGCAAAAGCTGTTCTATCGCGAGCGATACTCCGCCACGATTCTTGACCCCAACCCCGACTTCGTTAAACTTGCCGACGCATACGGATGGCAGGCAGAGCGCGTCGAGTCTTCCGATGAGGTCTCGTCCGCCCTCGATCGCATGCTGTCCTGCGAAGGCCCGTATCTGCTCGATATCTGCATTTCCGCCGACCAGAACGTCTATCCCATGGTCGCTCCCGGTGCCGCCATCAATGACATCATCGGCGCGATTGACCTTACCGTCGGGGGCGTGCGTTCGACTGAGGAATATACAGGCCATTCGACATCGGCACATGAGAAAACAGGCGGTGAATGATGAAGCACATCCTCTCGATTCTTGTCGAAAACAAATCGGGCGTACTTTCGCGCGTGATAGGTCTTATCTCGCGTCGCGGATTCAACATAGAATCCCTCACCGTTGCCCCTACTGAAAATGTCACTATGTCGCGCATGACCATCATCGTCGACGCCGATGAAGTGGGATTCGAGCAAATCACCAAGCAATTAAACAAGCTGGTAAGCGTATACAAGATTCACGACCTCACCGACGAAGACGCTATCGAACGCGAACTCGCCCTGTTCAAAGTGTGCGCCCCCGCCGAACGACGCCACGAGGTCATCGAAATTGCAAACCTTTTCCGCGCCAAAGTGGTCGACGTCGGCAAGGCATCGCTTACCATCGAGGCGACAGGGGACGCAAACAAGCTCGGAGCCCTTGAAGACCTTTTCCAAGCGTACGGCATAAAGCAGCTCACCCGAACGGGAAAGATAGTCATGTCGCGCGGGATGTAGGCATTCCGAATCGGGCCTGCAACCCGCCCGCAATTTTCCACAATTCAACAAAACCCTCGTGTATTTCTTTCCACAATCACAGCTTTCGTCAAATATCGAGCCCGCAGGTTTCCGACAGCACACAGAAGCCGGCGGGCTCTTTTGCATGTTTCCCCCTATCGTCATGCGAAAACAACCCTAGAATCATTGATTCTTTTCTCTTTGAGTATTAACTAAATCAAAATGGTTTTTCCGCTATACTCCATATGTTTGAAGGAAAACAGAATCTTGTTATTAAGAATTAGTTGATACTTTGTGGAAAAGTACATTTTGAAGAGAGAGGGGTGACTCGTGTACGACCGACGGCTTGATTCCATCGTTGCCGCGGCGGAAAGCGGAAGCTTTTCAAAGGCGGCAAAACGCCTCGGCGTATCGACCCCTGCTCTTGCAAAACGCATCGAAACTTTCGAAAACGAATACGATGTCGTGCTTTTCAACCGCACGAGAAGAGGCGTCTTTCTCACGCCCGCCGGCGCATCCGTCGTCGAAGACGCCCGAGCTCTCATGCGACAGACCGAGGGAATGCTGAGACGTGCCAAGGAGCAAGAAGCCTTCGGAGGCACCACGGTTCGCCTCGGCGTATCGGTACTGTGCCCCGCACGAATAACCCTCGATCTTTGGCCCCGAATCCACGAGCTCGACTCGTCCCTGCATCTGGAGCTTGTCCCCATAGACGATATCTACGACGAAGAATCAGAGGTTGTTCAGCACATCGGAGGAAGCATCGACCTAGTCGAGCTCGCCCAGTCGGACGACCGATGGCATGACATATGCGCCCTTGTGGAATTCGCAAGCTTCTGCGACGCGCGCGGTGCCCTTCTGCACGCTTTCACGCCGTCCGACGCAACGAAAAGATTCGTCGAGCTTTGCACGAACCTTCTTCGCGAAGGCGAGGCATAGGCGCACTGTGCGCTTCATGCATGCATTTCGCACGAATCTGCGTCGCCTCACGTCGCGTTCCAGCACGCATCTGAACTCTCGGACCGCAACGGTTTACATCGGGAACGCAACGTCTCGCCTATCCACAACCGAAATATGGCGGCTCTTCGTTATACTTGCCCATATCCCGCTCGCTTTCATAGAGCGACACGCACGCAAGCACGAGGGCAAAAGCCCCATCACGAGAGAGTTACCCCATGAACGCACTTGCCCGCTATTTTTCCGGAGCGAAGAAAACCGCGCAGAACCAGCCTTGGCTGTTCGGCATTTATCTAGTATTACGCATCGTTGTTGTCGGCGTGGCTATCCGGTCGATTTTCGAAGCAAGGTACGAATACGCGCTCCTGTGCATCCTTGTTCTCGTTCTTTTCGCAATACCCGATTTTCTCGAACGAAAACTGCAGATAGAAATCCCCAATGTCCTCGAAGGAATCATTCTCTTTTTCATCTTCGCCGCGGAAATCCTCGGAGAAATAGACGCCTTCTACGTGAAGATCCCCTTCTGGGATACCATGCTCCATACGCTATGGGGCTTTCTTGCCGCGGGTATCGGGTTCGCCCTGGTCGATATCCTCAATCGCAGCCAGGCGTCGCGCTTGCAGCTCACGCCGATCTACATGGCCATCACGGCTTTCTGCTTCTCCATGACCATCGGCGCACTTTGGGAGCTTTTCGAATACGCGATGGACACCTTCGTGGGCTTTGACATGCAGAAAGACACGATCGTCTCCGCCTTCAGCTCGGTGACGCTCGACCCCACGAATTCCAATGTGGCCATCCATGTGGGAGATATCGTCAGTACTACGATCACCACAGCCTCAGGCGAAACGGTCGTTATCCCCAACGGCTACCTTGATATCGGCATCCACGACTCCATGGCAGACATCTTTGTCAACATGTGCGGCGCAATCGCGTTTTCCATTATCGGGTTCGCCTACGTCAAAAACCGCAACGAAGGCAGCCGGAAGAACTTTGCCGCCAATTTCATCCCCCGCCTTCGCGAAATCTACCAGGAAACGAAACGTTCCTAGCCCGCGGACGCGCCCATGCGCAGCAGTCCACCAATCGCGTCCTGAACCGCCTCTTATTTCTGACTGTCCAAGAAATAAGAGGCGGTTCGCTTTCGACGAGCATGGTCGTTTTATAATGGCGATTGACACCAACCGCCCGCAAGCATCGAGGAACCATGACTCACGCATCGCATGTCGAAAAAGTCCCCTCAAGACCGCAAGACACCAGCACGGAACGCCTCGATAGAACCGGCTTTCTTGAAGCGCTCGGCTGCCAGGTTATGTGGGGATTCATGTGCCTATACTGGCGCCTTCTTTCTGGCGAAAGCGCACTTTTGGTTCTCACGTGCCGCATGGTGTGGTCGTGCGTCTTCATCGTTCTTCTGTGCTCGTTCGTCAAACGCACGAAGTTCCTGCACCTCATGCGCGACCCGCGCGCACTGCTCACGTTCATTACGTCGGGCGTTCTGACTTCCGCCAATTGGGGCGTCTACATCTGGGCCGCCAACAGCGGGCACTTGCTTGAAACGAGCATAGGCTATTACCTCTGCCCCTTGTTCAACATCCTCTTCGGGCTTATCGTATTTCACGAGCGCCTCACGCGTATGCAGAAGGTCGCATTTGGCCTTGCGGCATGCGGAGTCACCTTCTTCATCGCCGTCAACGGCGGCGCTATCTGGATTTCCTTCGCGCTGGCCTTAACGTTTTCCGCCTACGGAGCCGTCAAGAAAAGGGCCGGCTACCCGGCCCTTCCCGGCATGGCGCTAGAATCGGTGCTCACCGGCATCATGGGCGGCATCATTTTCGGAGCGGGGACGCTCATGCCCGCGCTTTGGGCGCTTGTGCCCGCAACGCCCGACGCGATGGCCGTAACCTATGAGCCGCTCAAGATCTTTTTGATGGTCTTCGCGGGAGTACTGACGGCCATCCCCTTGCTGCTGTATTCAGCAGCAGCAAACCGAGTGCCCATGGTCATCATCGGCTTCCTGCAATACGTCAGCCCCACCATCGCACTCGTTTTGGCCGTGACGTTTTTCGGCGAAGCATTCACGGTCGCACACGGCGTATGCTGCGCGCTCGTTTGGACCGGCATTATCCTCATGTCCATAGAAAGCCTTTTGCATAGACGCTACGCACCCTCGCTGGACGCGGCATAAAAGCCCGAGAGAGCGGAGCGCTTCCGCGCACGGAAGAGGCGCTTTACTCTTCTTTACGCAACCGAGAAAAACCAGCCAGAACTAGCTATGGAACTTCGGCGTGTTGTCACCAATGACCGAGGAACCAACGCCCTTATTTGTGAAGATTTCCAGAAGCAGGCAGTGGCGAATGCGCCCGTCGAGAATATGAACCCTGGTAACGCCGTTTTCCACGGCATCGATACAGCCCTGCAGCTTAGGAACCATGCCGCCGCCCACCGTGCCGTCCTCAATCAACTGG
>USEQ01000085.1 GCA_900553655.1 uncultured Slackia sp.
GCGGTGCACCTCGGAAAGCGCCCTCATGCGGTCGGGGATGTTGCGAATGCCGTAGGCCATGGTGACCGCGTCGTAGGAATTGTCGGCATAGGGGACGTTTTGGGCGTCCACCACTTCGAAATCGAAGGAGACGCTGTTGCCTTCTCCCGCCTTGAGGCGCTCCTTGGCCACGTCGAGCATTTCGGGCACGAAGTCGGTAAGTTGGATATGGGCCGGGGGATTACGATGCGCCGCCATGTAGCTTACGTCGCCCGTGCCGCCTGCCAGGTCGAGCAGGTCGGATTCGGGAGTGAGGTTGGCTGCATCGACCGTCTTGCGCAGCCAACCTTTGTAGAGCCCGAAGCTCGAGAATGCATTGAATTTCTTATACTGCTCGGCGATGGTTCCGAATATGTGCTGTACGCGTTCCTCCGAAAGGGCCGCTTCGGCTTCTTTTCCTGTCGCAGTGTCTATCGTGTGGTGGCTGGCTTCAGTCATGAATCTTCCGTCGTTTAGTGAATGATGCTGGTCGGCGAATATAATCCGCTCTTCGATTTTTCTAAGTTTTCAGTATAGCCTAAAGCCGATGCGCTATTATGTCCGCATGCTATTGTGTGCTGAACATATCATCCCCGTCACGCAGCCTCCTATCGATGATGGCGCGGTTTTGGTGCGCGACGGGCGCATCGTTGAAATAGGCGGTGCCCAACGTATGAAGTCTCGCTACCCCGAAGAGGAGGTGCGCGATTTCGGCCGTGCAGCCATCATGCCTGGTTTCGTAGACTGCCATACGCATCTCGAATACACGGTATTGCGCGGTATTGTCCACGATGTCCCGTATGCCGAATGGCTTGCTCATGAGCATGCCAAGGCGGACATGATGACGCGCGACGATCGCTACGATTCCGCATTGCTCGGCGGCATGGAAATGCTCTCGGGCGGCGTTACCACGGTTGCTGACTTTACGGGCACGGGTGCTTCGCGAGAGGCGGTGCGCGATCTGGGTCTGCGCTCTGTGATCTATCGCAGCGTCGGCGTTCCGGAGAAGTCCAAGGTGGACAGCACCATTGCGGAGGCGGTAGAAGACATTCGCGCCTGGAGGCAGGATTCCGATTCCAACCTTACGCGTATCGGCATTGCCCCGAAGGCCCTTCATGCGTGCCATCCCACGGTGTTTAGCAAGGTGAATCAGGTTGCCGAAGAGATGGATCTTCCTGTTGCCATGCATGTCGCCGGCAGCTATGAGGAGTATCAGTACATCAAAAACGGCTCCACGCCTCTTTCGGTGCGTGGCATCGATGCGGGAGACGACAGCCTGACTGACCGCCCCATGTGGCTTCCCACGGGAGTTACGCCGGTCAATTACGCGCTGAATTGGGATGCATTCCGCAGCAAAGACGTCCTCGCCGTACATTGTGTCCATGTTGATGACGACGATATTGCCAAGCTGAAGGAGTACGATGTTGCCATTGCCGTGTGCACGCGATGCAACGCGCAGCTCGGCATGGGCCTTGCCTCTCTGCAGCAGTTCCTGCAGGCAGGCATCCGCATTGGCCTCGGTACCGATTCTCCGGCCGCAACGGATACGTCCGACATGTTCACGGAAATGCGCCTCGCAACGCTGATTCATCGCGCGGTCGACCGCAGCGATTTCTTGAGCGCCTCTACCATGCTTGAGCTTGCCACCATCGGCGGCGCGCGAGCTCTTCGCATGGACGACGAAATCGGCAGCCTTGAGCCCGGCAAGCGTGCGGACGTGATTGCCGTCGATCTTTCCGGTTCTCGCCAGACCCCGCTTGTCGATCCCGTTACGGCGGTTGTCACGGGCGCTGCAGCTGCGGACGTTGTGTTCACCATGGTCGAAGGAAGCGTCTTGTACGAGCGCGGCGGCATCTGGAACCTTAAGGTCGATCCTGCCGAGGTCGCGCAACGCGGTATTCATATTCGCGGAAAGCTGAGAGATTAGCATGGGACAAAAAATGACGGCCAAGCAACGCGCCGCGCAGGTCGAGGCTGCTCGTAAGCGCGAAGAGGCCGAGCGTAAGCGCAGGGAGCGCGCCGCCCGCACGAAGAAGATCTTCACGGTTGTGGTGTGCATCATCCTCGTTCTTGCCCTGGGTATTCCCACGGTTGCCATCATGGCGATGGGTGGGGCGTCGTAGAGTTCGTCTATAGCATTTTTGTAAAACCCCGCTTTGTGCTCAAGGCGGGGTTTTTTCGCGTATGATTGCGCGTGTTCAAGGCGACAATCATGTCAGAACGTATGTCGAAAGGAACCTTATGGCATTTCGGTCTTCGATAGCCGCTGCGTTGGGGAAAAGCGCCCATTGGGCGGGTAAAACGTTTATGCATCGTTCGCCGGGCAACCTGCCCGGGGTTCTTGCCATGAAGGCGGCGCCGCTCGTGCTGTGCGATTTGGCGAAGAAGGTCGATACGGTCGTGGTGATATCGGGGACCAACGGCAAGACCACCACGACAAACCTCGTTGCCGATTGCTTGGCGAAAGCCGGTCGTCCTTTGCATTGCAATCGCGACGGCAACAATCTCGAGTCGGGCGTTGTGACCGCCCTGCTTGTTCGTCCCGAAATGCAGCACGCTCAAGGCTGCCAGGAGAAACCCGTTGCTTGCTTCGAATGCGACGAGCTTTACACGAAATACGTTCTGCCTCGTGTGAAGCCCCGCTTTTTCATGCTGCTTAACCTATTTCGCGATCAGCTCGATCGCGTCGGAGAAATCGATAATGTGCAGCAGACTATCGCGCATGCGTTGGAGGCAACGCCCGATACTGTTTTTCTCTACAACGGCGACGATCCCCTGTGTGCGGCCATTGCCGATCGCATCCCCAACGAATCGATGGCGTTCGGTATCGCCTGCGATATGAAGCTCGATGGCGATCGCATAAGCGACAGCCGGTTTTGCCAGAAGTGCGGGGCGGCGCTCGAATATGAATACGTGCACTACGGTCAGCTCGGCGCGTATTGCTGTCCTGAGTGCGGGTGGCGACGTCCGAAGCTTTCGTTCGCAGCGGAGCATGTTCGCATGGAGGAGGACGGCCTTGTCTTCGTTATAGACGGGCATAAGGTTCGCACGGGCCAAATGGGCACGTACATGATTTATAACACGCTTGCAGCGTATGCGGCGTCGAAGGTTTCTGGCCTGGTCGAGTTCGACCAGTTCGAACGAGCGGTTGAGGCGTATCGTCCCACGAACGGCCGCCTGCAAACGTTTAATCTTGGGGATCGCTCGGTCATGACCAATCTTGCCAAGAATCCTACGGGGTTCAACCAGAATATTCGTATCGTCTTGAACGAAGGCGGGCGCGTTCTTGCGCTTTTCGTGAACGACGAAGAAGCTGACGGCATCGACGTATCGTGGTTCTGGGATATCGATTTCGAGCGATGGTCCGAAATCGAGGGGCTGAAGGCCTTTGTTGGCGGTTCGCGTGCCAACGACATGCAGGTTCGTTTGAAATACGCGGGAATCAAGGCTGATATCGTAAAGAATGCGGCCGATGTGCTCGAGCGAACCGAAGCAGGAGACGGCAAGGTGTACATCATCGCGAACTACACGGCATTGCCTCCGCTTCGTCGAGAGCTCGAGACTATGCAGGAAGAATGGGAGGACTAGTCGTGAAACCGTTGAACATCGTGCACCTCTTCCCAGAGCTTTTGAACCTTTACGGCGATGGCGGTAACGTCATGACGCTTCGCCGCCGCTGCGAGTGGCGCAACATTCCCGTGCGGGTCACCGAAGTAGGAATGGGCGATTCCATCGACTTCTCTTCTGCCGATATCGTTTTCATCGGCGGCGGTGCCGACCGCGAACAGCTCATCGTGAAAGATGCCATGATGAGCCGCAAGGCCGACCTTTCTTCCTACGTTGCCGATGCCGGCGTGCTTTTGGCCGTATGCGGAGGATATCAATTCCTGGGCCACCATTACGCCATGGATGACGTGGTGGTGGACGGCTTGGGAATCGTCGACATGGAGACTGTGCGAGGCGAGGGCCGCTTGATCGGAAACGCCGTCGTGCAAAGCGACATTTCTGACATTCCCGTGATCGGCTTCGAAAACCACGGGGGCCGCACCACGCTCGGATCGGGCGTTGCTCCCTTCGGGCGGGTGCTCGCGCAGACGCGCGGCAACAATGGCGAAGACGGAGGGGAGGGCGTTCATCAGGGCAACTTGATCGGAACATATCTCCATGGTCCGCTTCTGCCCAAGAATCCGCAGGTTGCAGACCACCTGATTTCTCGTGCCCTCGAACGTCGCGGCGATTCTGCGGAGCTTGCGCCGCTTGACGACGCGGTTGAGCTCGAGGCGAATCGTATCATGCTCCATCGCTTAGGCGTTTTCTAGCGTGGCAGGAGGGCTCCTCGCCTTCCTGAACGCCTGAACCTTCTTTTTTGGATGTGAGATGGTTTTAACGCAAGGGAAACAAGGGCCGCTTCGCTAACATGATATGCTCTTACTTTAGCGCGATGGAGTGTATCCGATGCGTGCGATTTTCGTGGCATAAGGCGCGGCATCGCCCTCGCCTTTTTCGACGCCTCGGCCTCTATGCGCGACCACAGTGGGAAGGATACTTTCTATGATCGATACCAAGCAGTATGTCATCAAGCAGATCGAGGAGCGCGATATCCGCTTTCTCCGTCTTTGGTTCGTCGACATTCTGGGAAATCTCAAGAATATAGCCATTACCCCATCTGATATAGACGCGGCGTTCGAAGAGGGCATCGGATTCGACGGGTCGTCCATCGACGGGCTTGCATGCGTCCAAGACAGCGACATGCTGGCGCATCCCGAACCTTCCACGTTCCAGGTTCTTCCTTGGCGCCCGAGCAACAACGGCGTTGCGCGCATGTTCTGCGATATCTACACGCCTGATGGCGAGCCTGCCCATGCCGATTCCCGCCATATCCTCATGAAGATGCTGAAAAAGGCATCGAGCCTCGGGTATGCGGTCAACGTCGGCACGGCCGTGGAGTATTTCTGCTTCAAGGATTCGAAATCTCCCGATCCAATCGACAGGGGAGGCTATTTCGATTTGGCTCCGCTTGACGATGCGGCGGATCTTCGTCGCGATACGGTTCTGACGCTTGAGCAGATGGGTATTCCCGTCGAATATTCCCATCACGAAGCGGCTCCGGCGCAGCAGGAGATAGACCTGCGTTACTGCGACGCCCTTGCGGCGGCGGATGCCGTGATAACGGCTCGACTGGTCATCAAAGAGACGGCGTACGCTCAAGGGCTGCATGCAACCTTCATGCCGAAGCCTCTCGAAGGGTGTCCCGGCAGCGCTATGCATGTGCATCAGTCGCTTTTCGACGAAGAAGGCAATGCTTTCTTCGACATGAACGATCCTGACGGTTACGGTTTGTCCAGCGCTGCAAAGAGCTACATAGCCGGTCTGCTGAAATACGCTCCTGAATACATGCTGGTCACAAATCAATTCGTGAATTCTTACAAACGTTTCGTCCCCGATCTCGATGCCCCCCTTCATGCGTGCTGGGGTCAGGCGAACCGCTCGGCCATGGTTCGCGTGCCGCGCTATAAGCCGACGAAGGGCTCTTCGACGCGTGTCGAGGTTCGCAGCGTCGATTCGGCTGCAAATCCGTATCTGGCGTTCGCGGTGATGATCGGCGCCGGCTTGCGAGGCATGGAAGAGGGCTTGGAGCTTCCCGCGCCGGTTTTGAAGAACGCCTTCGCGCTCTCTTCGTCCGAGCGCGAGGAAATGGGTCTTGTTCCTCTGCCTTCCGATTTGTCCCGCGCAGTGGACGCCTTCGAGCAATCCGAGCTTATGCGCGAGGTGCTCGGGGATTCCGTGCATTCGTACCTTGCGAAGACGAAGAGGGCGGAATGGGAAGAGTACCGTGCTCACGTTACTTCGTGGGAAATCGACCGCTATCTCGCAACCTTGTAGGAGGGGCGCATGCATTCGAAGACCATTATTGTTTCGTGTGGAGATGCCGTTACCCCCGAACGCGCCGCAGCGCTTTTTTCGTCGATGGACGCGGACGTGCGAGCGCTTAAAGTGCCGCCCAACCAGGCTCTCGATGCCATGAGGGGCGCATCGTTCGATATGCTTTTGATAGACGATTCCGACGGGTCGTGCGATTTGGCAGAGGTGGAGGCGGCCCTTTCTCGCGGGGGCAGCACAACGGCGCTGTTCGTGGTGATGGAAGGGGGCCGTGCCGCTTCAGTGCGCCTCCCCGTCCAGATTCCCTTTGATTTCGCATGCGAGTACGCCTCCGATGACGAGGTAAAAGTGCGTT
>USEQ01000086.1 GCA_900553655.1 uncultured Slackia sp.
CGCTGAGGGTCGTGGAGAGAATCGCTCCGATCGAAAGGCGCTCGGGGAACGCCACGTAGAACAGAAGCGCTGTGATGCCGAGTCCTTGCGTGAGAATCCAAATGCCGGTGGTCATCATGGAGCGTGGTCGCAATGCGGCGCCGATGATGATGCCGACGGTGACGGCGGTGGTCACGGCCACATATCCAACTCCTGGCAGCGGTGCTCCGCCTTCGACGGATCGGAAGGGCGACCCTTCGATGACGCCCATGGCCAGCGAAAGTGCGACGAGGCTGACCGTCATGGTAAGAAAAAGCCGTGGGGTGTCTGTTTTGGCGCTTTCGAAGCCGAAATAGCCGGTATTGGGGGCTTCGGAAAGGTGCGCAAAAGGATTGCGTTTATGTATGTAGAGAGCCAAGGGGGCTTGCAGAATCGCAAGCGCCCCATGCGTCGGCGGGTGGTACGAGGACGAATGCATACACGATAGGCTGCGCAACGCTGAGCGCACCGAACACCACGAAGACGGCGGTGATAGACGAGGCGGCTTGCACGTGGCGCAGCCATGCGAGGATGGATATCCAGCTGGAAAGGGCGGCTACGGCCAAAAGGCCGGTAGACGTCACAGGCGCACTGGCCCCGTCGATGGCAATGAATCCAAGCGCCATGACGGAGGCGCTTTGCGCGATGATGGAGATGAAGAAGGCCGCATCGACGGTTTTTTCGGAAAGCGGGCCGCGCGCTCTATACAACATCCCCATGGCAACGAGTGCGGGGTGGCGGCGATGCAGGTTCCCAGTCCGCTGCGCAACGCCCCGGGTCCGTTCGACAGGCCGCTGAATCCCGCCACCATCATTGCGGTGTGGGAGGGGGCGAGGCCTGCGATGACGGGAATGAGCACGACGTAGGTTTTCAGCGAACGAAGCCGCAAAAGCGAAGCGTGCATGGCACGCCCCCTTCGAACATGGTTGCTTTCAGCGGTATGACAGTATATCGGTTGATGTCTTGCTTCTGTTGGATGGACGGCCGCATCAAGGGCGTCCTTTGCCCCTATTTTTCCAAAACCCCAGTACGGAAGCATACCATCCTAGGGGGTAAAGCGGAATTTTTCCCGTAAAGAGGGCATGCGCACGTGGCCGCGCTTTGGCAATAATGCACTCGCGTCGTGCGATCGGCCGGCATCTTCCGAAGGTCGCAAAGAGACGCTTCTAGGACAGCCGATAACGCAAGAGGGGGACAGACGTATGCTGGATAGTGCGCTTACGAGGCGCTCGTTTCTCGCAACAGGTGTTGCGGTTGGCGCCGCCGCATTCGGGGGCGTAGGCGTTGGCGGGTTGCGCGACGAGGCTTTCGCATGGGGCGAAGACCACGTTGTGGAATACGCCGCGACAATCTGCGACGGATGCGGAAACAAATGCGGCATGGGGGCATGGACGCAGGATGGCGAGCTATGGCGCTTCATGGGTCTTGAAGGCCATCCGTTCGCTCGCGGTCATCTGTGCGTGCGCGGTTTGGGATACACCGCGTCTGCATATCCCGAAGACCGCTTGACTACGCCGCTCAAAAACGACGGCCAGGGCAATTTCGTTGCCGTGTCGTGGGACGAGGCCATTGCCGATATTGCATCGCGGATCAAAGAGACCGACCCTGCACGTGTTGCGCTGTTTCAAGACGCCCGTGCGACCGACCAGTATTACGCGCAGCGTTTCATGAATGCGCTGGGTTCGGCGAATTACTGCACCGACACCGTATTGACCGATATGGATATCCTCACGGGCATAACCAATATTTTGGGTGTGTATCCTGCGCCGCATGCCGAAGGATCGAAGTACATCGTGCTTTTGGACAAGAGCTACTACGAGGGCGTTCGTCCGGCCGAGACCGAAGAGGTCATCCATGTGCGCGAAAACGGGGGCAAAGTAGTGGCGGTTGATCCTCGTCTGCCGAGCGTCGGAACGCTGGCTGACGAATGGGTGTGCATTCGTCCTGGTTATGAGTTGGCGTTTCTGCTGGGCGTCATGGGGCATTTGTTGAACAACGACCTCTACGACAAGGCCTTCGTCGAAGCCAACGGCAATGGGTTCGACGACTTCGCCAAGAGCGTGCGCGGCTACGATGCGGCATGGACAAGCGAGAAGACGGGCATTCCAGAGGCCAAAATCGTCGAAATCGTCGAAGACTTGGCGGCTGCGGCTCCTCATTGCTATGTGGATATGCAGTGGGCCGGCACGGTGGGCAGCGGCTATCGCAACAGCGCCGAAACCGTACGCTGCATGCTCTTGCTCAATGCATTGCTCGGCAACTTCAACCAGGAGGGTGGCTGGGTGTTCCCCCCCCCTCAGTCCGTGGGTCGACGACAGCGCGTTCGATCTTTCGGTGTTTAAGCCGGTGGGCTATCCTCAGAACTATGCAATCGGCGCGGGCATGCATCCGCTTGCTTATATGTATGCAAACGACTGCCAGGCCGCTTTGACCGCCGCTGCAGAAGGCGCGTTGGATGTGGCGCTGTTCTTCGGCAGCAACCCGCTCGCCGATTACCCGCAGGCGGCGATGGCTGCCGAGGACGCGGCGAGCATCGGCTTCAAAGTGGTTGTGGACTGCTTCATGACCGAAACTGCCAAGGTGGCCGATTACGTACTGCCCGACGTGAGCTATCTCGAACGTCGCGGCATTGTGGGAACGGCTACTGCGCCGATGACCGTGGCTACGCTGCGCAACCCCGTGATCGAGCAGGTGCATCCTGAAACCAAGCCGACGTATCAGATCGTCGTCGACTTGGCCGAGGCATGCGGCCTGGGCGAGTGCTTCGCCTTTACGCTCGACCAGCTTAATGAGACCTACTGTGCGGCGTATGGCGTTTCCTACGATACGTTGAAATCCGACGGCTTGGCGCCGATCCCTGGCTGCGAGCTCGAGTTCGGCAGCGTGCCTATGTTCACCACGAAATCGGGCAAGATCGAGTTCTCCTGCGAAGCTTACGCTGTGGGCGAGATGAAGGCTGTGCCCACGTGGATTGAGCCCGCCGTGACGCCTGCCGACGGATCGCTGCGCCTGATCACGGGCGATCAGATTTTTCAGAGCAAGACTTACACTACGGCAAGCGACAAGCTTACCCAGCTTGCGAAGGACTACGAGGCCGACCGCGTATGGATTTCCTCCGCCCGTGCCGCCGAGCTCGGTATTGCCGACGGCGATGTGGTCGAACTGTCCAACGACAACGGATCTGTGCAGGTGAAGGCTCGCGTGACCGGGCGCATCCACCCCGATGCGGTCTATCTGCCGCCGCATTACGGCTGCGCTTCGGAAGAAATCCGCGTGGCGTTTGGGTTCGGGGCGTCGCATAAGGCGCTTGTGACGCGCCAGGCCGAGCCCGAATCGGGCGCCGGAATGCTGCAGGAAGTCCTCGTGAACGTGAAGAAGGTAGGTGCCTAATGGCTCGTTACGGAATGCTCATCGACACGACGAAGTGCATTGGATGCTGCGCATGCCGTGTCGCATGCCAGAATCAGAATCACTTGCCCGCCGATGTCTCTCTGATTGATTTCCACGAATTCGAGCGCGGTTTTCATCCGTGCGTGCGCGTGGAAACCGTGCCTACCCAGTGTATGCACTGCGAAGACGCGCCGTGTCAGTCGGTATGCCCGACGGCGGCTACCTACACCGATCCCGACGGCATCGTGCGCATCGACCCTGAAAAGTGCATCGGCTGCAAGTACTGCATGGCCGCCTGCCCGTATCAGGCTCGCGTGGTGGACCATCGAACGGGAGTGTTTGACAAGTGCCGTTTCTGCACGTTGTACGCGCCGCTTGAAGAAGGCATGTCCACGTGCCTGACGGCGTGCCCTGCCGGCGTGCGTCTTTTCGGCGATTTGGATGATCCTGAGTCCGAGATTTCCAGGCGTATCGTCGAAACCAACGCCCAGCCTATTGCTGGCGATCTGACCAAATCCAAAATCTACTACGTGAGGTGATGAAGGATGTCTATCGAACCTGTATGGGGTGCGCCCATTGTGTGGTACCTGTTTCTTGCAGGACTAGGTGCGGGTGCTTACATCACGTCGGCGTTCTTGCGTTGGCGTCACCCGGAGGCGCACGGTATGCGTCGCGCAGGCCATGTCATCGCGCCTATCGTGGTTGCAATTGGTCTGATGCTCTTGATGGTGGACGCCGAGGCCGGTTTGCATAACCCTCTTCGCTTCGCGCTCTTGCTGGGCAATTTCGGCTCGGTCATGACATGGGGCGTCGTGTTCTTGAGCGTGTTCATGGTGATCGCGTTGGTGACAGCGGCGCTTGATTTCCTGAAGAGGAAGGTGCCCGGCTGGCTCGAGTTAGCAGGTGGCATTATGGCCTTGTGCGTCGCCGCTTATACCGGCGCTCTTTTGGGCGTGTGCCAGACGTATCCTCTGTGGAACAATGCGCTGTTGCCCGTGCTTTTCACGGTGTCGGCGCTTTCGGCGGGTGCCGCCTCTGTCCTGCTGGTTGCCGTGGTTCGTCATGCCGACGAGTTCAACAAGGCGGGAGTGCTGAAGAAATTCCATTTCTGCTTGCCGATTATCGAAATGCTGCTGGTTGCTTCGCTGTGCTTTATAACGGCGTTCGACTCCACTGCCGGCTTCGAGTCGGTCATGAGCCTGGTTGCGGGCGAGTGGGCCGTCTGGTTCTGGCTGGGTCTGGTGTTCGTGGGCTTGATTCTTCCTACGGTGCTTGAGACCTGGCTGCTCTTCTTCTCTTCGAAGGAGTTCGAGGAGAGCCGCAAGGCGCACTGGATCAGCTTCGCGTCCGATGCCGGCGTGCTCATCGGTGGCTTCATGCTGCGTTATTTGGTGGTGATGGCCGCTGTGCCGCTGACTTTTGTAATGTAGCGGGTCGAGCGGCAGCCTGTCGGGAAAAACAGGATTGACGCTTCGGCGCTGAAGAGACCGGGTTTGAACTCCCGGTCTCTTTGCATATGCTCGTCGGTTTGACGGGGTCGGGTTTGCGTCTGTGCGCGCCTCGTGCTTTCCGAGGGTTTCGCGCTCCTTCGGGGCATATCGGAGGCGTGGCCGAGAACCATTGCCACGCGTTTACGGTTTCTAAAAGAAACCGCATGTCATATGCGGAAAATGCACACATTTTTTCGTTAATTTTTATTGACGGGACGTTGGGTCATTTTTATACTGAAAAAGTTCGCTTTCAAAAGCCCCGTACTTGCTGCGCAAAAACAGGGCACAGCGCTTAAGGAAGTCCAGATCCGGTGGCGTTGGTTTGGCGTAGGAACCCGAACAGTCTTGTTGCCAGCACTTTTGAACTAGAACAAAGATTCTATTGGAGGATACAGTGAAGACGTATTACGCAAAGCCGCTTGAGGTTGAGCGCGAGTGGGTCGTTATCGACGCCACCGACCAGGTTCTGGGTCGTGTTGCCGCTAAGGCTGCCCATATTCTCAAGGGCAAGCACAAGCCGCAGTACACTCCCCATGTTGACACCGGCGACTTCGTCATCATCGTGAATGCTGACAAGATCCGCATGACGGGCACCAAGGCTACCAGCAAGGAATACTACCGTCACTCCGGTTTCCCCGGCGGCTTGAAGATGGAGACCTTCGCTGAGGCTATGCAGAAGCATCCCGAGCGCGTTATCGAGCATGCTGTCAAGGGTATGCTCCCCAAGAACACGCTTGGCCGCAAGCAGGGCAAGAAGCTGAAGGTGTACGTCGGTCCTGAGCATCCGCATGCAGCTCAGAAGCCTCGTGAGATCAAGATGGAGGAGAACTAACAATGGCAGGTGAAGCAATCTATTACGGCACTGGCCGTCGTAAGAACGCCGTTGCTCGCGTCCGCTTGGTCCCCGGCACCGGCAAGATCACGGTTAACGGCCGTGATGGTCAGGAGTACTTCGGTCGCGAAGCTCTCGTGAACTACGCTGCTGCTCCTTTCAAGGTCACTGACACCCAGGGTCACTTCGACGTCATCGCTCGTTGCAATGGCGGCGGCGTGTCCGGTCAGGCTGGCGCTCTTCGTCACGGCATCAGCCGTGCTCTGCTCGAGGCTGGCGAGTATCGCCCCGAGCTCAAGAAGGCAGGCTTCCTGACTCGTGACCCCCGTATGGTCGAGCGCAAGAAGTACGGCCTCAAGAAGGCCCGCAAGCGCCCGCAGTTCAGCAAGCGCTAGGATCGCGCTGTCGAGCAGCACGTTTTCTGCAAGCCCGCTTCCCTTCGCTGGG
>USEQ01000087.1 GCA_900553655.1 uncultured Slackia sp.
CGTTCCTCTTCTCCTTGGCGCGGCCATCGTTTCCACGAGCGGAATCGCCGCATTCTTCGTACCTCCTCTTCTATTCGCCGCAGGAGGACTGGTTTTATGCGGCTTCGGCATACGCCGCCTCCGTCTGACAAAAACTTTCGAGCTGTACAGGGACATCATTTCCACGCGCGAATACTGCACCGTCGAAGAGCTCGCCGCCCGCACGGCCACGTCCCCGAAAACCGTTTTGAAGAATCTCAAGACCATGCTGAAAAAAGGCATGTTCAGACAGGCGGCGTTCGACGACAACGAACAATTCCTCATCACAACGCACGACGCCTACAGGGAATACCGCGCCGCCCAACTCGAAGCGCAGCATCTCCGCCACCAAGAAGCCCTCCCCCAAAGCGTCGATGCCCCGTCCGGACAAAACCAGGCCTTAACCTCCGAAGCGCAGGCCCTGCTTGCGCGAGGCGAAGCATTCGTCGCAAAGATTCGCATGAGCAACGAAGCCATTCCTGGCGAAGACATATCCCGCACGATTGACCAGATAGAGCACACCGTACGCACTATCTTCAAGCGAGCCGAAGAATACCCCCAAGTCATCGACGACCTTGACAAGCTGATGGACTATTATCTTCCCACTACGATCAAGCTTCTAGACGCATACAGAGAGCTTGATGCTCAACCCATTCAGGGAGAGAACATCCAGAAATCTAAAAAAGAAATCGAAGCAGCACTCGACACGCTCAGCACGGCCTTCGAAAAGCTTCTCGACTCCATATTCAAAGAGATGGCTTGGGACGTCTCCACCGACATATCGGTCTTACACACCGTCCTCGCACAGGAAGGCCTTGTGGAAGACCCTTTCACAAGGATGCGTCCCTAACAAACGCGAACACAGAACCGACCTGAGCATCCATCCGAAACCGAAAGGCAGGATATCATGAGCGATCTCCTTAACAGCGACCAGATGCAGGCTCCCGGCGTGCCCACGCTAACGCTCACACCCACCATGAGCGACGCCGCGGCCCCTGCGTCTGCGCCCACCCTGGTTGCGACGCCCGAGGAAAAAACCCCAGCCGCGCTAGACGACAGCATGCTGAGCGACGAAGAAAAACGCATGGTGGACAACTTCTCCCAACAGATCAACGTGCGTGATTCCGGCATGATTCTCCAATACGGAGCCGGAGCCCAGAAGAAAATGGCCGACTTCTCCGAATCCGCGCTCGCCAGCGTGCGCACGCAAGACCTGGGCGAGGTGGGCGGCTTGATCAGCAGTGTGGTCGTCGAACTGCGCAGCTTCGACGCTACCGAGGAAAAGGGCGTCTTCGGCTTTTTCAAGAAGGGCGCGAACAAAATCGAGTCCATGCGTGCCAAATACGACAAGGCCGAAGCGAACGTGAATAAAATCGTTGGAGCCCTGCAGGACCACCAGATGAAGCTCATGAAAGACGCTGCGACGCTCGACAAAATGTACGAGCTCAATCTGACATACTTCAAAGAGCTCACCATGTATATTCTTGCAGGAAAAAAGAAACTTGCCGAAGTTCGCGATGTAGAACTGAAAGAGCTCGTCGAGAAGGCACGTTTAAGCGGCAAAGCCGAAGACGCGCAGGCCGCGCAAGATCTTGAAGCCATGTGCACCCGCTTCGAAAAAAAGATTTCCGACCTGGATCTCACCCGCACCATTGCCATGCAGACGGCACCGCAGATTCGCCTGGTGCAGAACAACGAGATCACAATGGTCGAAAAGATTCAAACCACCATCGTCAACACCATTCCTCTGTGGAAAAGTCAGATGGTGCTCGCCCTTGGCATCGCGAATTCAGCCGAAGCAGTACGTGCCCAAAACGCTGTCACCAACATGACCAACGAGCTGCTCAGAAAGAATGCCGAGATGCTGCACACCTCCACCGTAGAGGTGGCGCGCGAATCCGAGCGCGGCATCGTAGACATCGAAACCCTGAAAAGCACGAACGAAACGCTGATTAGAACCTTCGACGAAGTCATCCAGATTCAAAAAGAGGGCCGCCAGAAGCGCGCCGAGGCCGAAGCCGAGATGCGCCGCATGGAGGCCGATTTCAAGCAAAAGATGCTCGAGATTCCACGTCTGCCGTAGTTGGGAAGCAACACGCCGCCGAAACGACGTACCTTCATGGGGCCGAATGTCTGCGAGACGTTCGGCCCCGTTGCTTTTGCGCCCCAAGATCCCAGAACGGAATCGAACGTGCCTCTTGTCTGCCCGGGTGCGGTGGATACCAGGTCCGCCCAGGGCAATGGATACTGGGCCCGCCCAGGGCAATGGATACTGGGCCCGCCCAGAAGCGGCGTCGCGCATCTATAATGCAAAGTTTTTTCGAGTATGAACCCTCCCAATTAGGACTCGCATTGCGGGTTTGAAAAAACACCAGGTCAGAAAGGTGCACAATTCGCATATGGAGCAGCACCCTCTGTTTTTTCACCGCTAAAAACGACTTTTGAATTCAAACTCGAAAAAACTTTGCAAATCGAAAGCAACGAAGGCTCCATCCGTAGGATGGTAGCACGGCAGCTCGCGTAATCCATGGGGTCGAATCGCATGGAGGGACTTGGTTCGCGAGATTTGAGGCAATGATGGGAGAAACGGCGGGAGCGGGTGGTTTATAGCCTCTCATGCCTACGGCGCAGAGAGCAGCGGGTAATTTTCTCGAAGCGGCGGGGCGCGCACCAGACTGAAGCAAATAACAAAAAGACCGCTCAATGAGCGGTCTTACAATTCGATGGTGGTCAGAGAGGGACTCGAACCCCCGGCACGGGGATTTTCAATCCCCTGCTCTACCAACTGAGCTACCTGACCAGTTACGCTAAGCGCAGGTATGTATACTACAGAAACCTCTTCGTCTTTGCAAGAAGAATTTATGACTTTTTTCCAAAAGGACGGCCCCGGTATGCGTCGCCATGCCGCACGTACACAACTACCCTCTGAAAAAACGGGGCCAAAGCGCCGTTTCGCTTCGGGCCCGCCATCGAGTTTTACCCCGATAATCCAATCGACACTACTTCATTGCACAGCCAGCGCCGAAAAGAAGGTCGCGCTCATCCTCGGGAAGCGCGGCGCGCGCCTGGTCACGCAAGTTGTTCACGCCAATAAAGAACTGGCGCATCATAACAACCATGAGGTAGCGTCCCTTTGGCGTCAGAGTAATCTGTTCTTCGTCATCGACATCGAACGCGCCGGACATCTTCATAAAGGCGTATTCGACCGGGAGACCCTGCGCAACACTGCAGCCGAAATCACGCTCCCACTGTTTTTTGTCCAGCCGGAGTCCGAAAAGCTGCATCATAAAGCGGTAGCGCATGCGGTTACGCTTAGAAAACGTCGCCTTTCCCATAACAGACATGCGATTAGCCTGTATGGCTTCGTTGTACTCGCGCACACTGAAGGTGTTGACGTACTGCGTATTGCCCAGATACGTCATGCCACCGCTGCCGATTGCAGGATATTCTTCGTAGTCGACAATGTATTCGTCGATCATCTGACCCCCGCGAGCATCCGACGAAGCTCCTTCCGGGCGCTTGTTGAACGTCCATGCGCTGCCATGCACGAACGGAGACGCATCGCCTCCCGCCAGCGTTTCGCAAATGATTTCGTAAAAGCGCTGCTCGCGGTTATAGTCAACCTTGCCGACCGTAGCAGCAAGAGACTTCTCCACCGAAGGAGAGGCCATGAGCGGATAGAACGTTGTCTGGCTTGCACCGCTTTCAAGCACCATCTCAAGGTCGCGACGAAGAATGTCTTCGGTCTGCGCCGGGAAGTTGAAAATCATATCCACATTGAGCGATTTGAAATACGGCGCCGCTACCTTGATGGATTCGAGAATGCTTTCTCCGCTGCCGTATTTATCGTAGCGGTCCATCTGCTTCAAAAGACCGTCGTCAAAGCTCTGCACGCCGACGCTCATGCGGTCCACGCGCCCCTGCAGACGCTCTAAATATTCAGGAATCAGATGATTCGGATTGGTTTCGCAAGAAACCTCTTTGATGGAAAACTCCGACTTCGCCATATCTATGATGTCGCACAATTCATCAAGCACGATAGTGGGCGTTCCGCCGCCAATATAGACGGAATCGAAGTCATATCCAAGCTCTTTAAGCATCATCATCTCGCGGCGAAGATTGACGAAATACGGCAGAGCGTAATCTTCCGAAAACGGAAAACGGTTGAACGAGCAGTAGGGGCACAGCCGTTCGCAGAAAGGGATGTGGATATAGAGCATGTACGGCTGCCCGGGCTTGGGGCCCGGGATACGAGCGTCGCTGCAAGGCTCTATCTTCATGAAGCGCGATGCGCATATGCGCACCGCGCTGGTAAGCATTCGTTCGCTGAGCATGCGGTCCTAACCTTTGAGCGCTCGCAATGCAATATCGCGGCGCAGCTGTTTACCTTCGAAGTTGATTTTGTCGCACGCCTCGTATGCGAGTTCGCGTGCCTCTTCGAACGTATCAGCAAGGGCGACAACATTCAACACACGTCCGCCATTCGTGACAAGCTCTTCATCTGCGTTGAACGCCGTTCCCGCATGAAAGACCGTAACCCCCTCAAGAGCCTCGGCCTCTTCGATTCCAAGGATAACTTTTCCTTTTTCATAAGAACCGGGGTAGCCTTCACTTGCCAGAACAACGCAGACTGCGCACTTGTCGCTCCACTGCAGATCGAGGTCGGCAAGGCGGTTTTCAGCGACAGCTTTGAACACCTCGACGGCGTCGCTTTTCATGCGAGGCATGATAACCTGGGTTTCAGGATCGCCGAAACGCGCATTGAATTCGAGCAGCTTAGGTCCTTCGGCGGTCAGCATGAAGCCACCATAGAGAACGCCCGTGTATGCCGCTTCGAAATCCTCGGCGGTCGCAGCAGCAGCTTTTTGCATAATGCCCTGCATCTGAGCCTCAAGCTCGGGCGTAACGCATGGAACGGGGGAGTACACGCCCATGCCGCCGGTATTGGGGCCGCGGTCTCCGTCGTATGCGCGCTTATGGTCCTGGGCGCACGGCATGCAAAGAGCTTTACCACCAGCAAGATATGCAAGCATGCTGCACTCGGGCCCTTCGAGCATCTCCTCGATGACGACGACGGAACCCGCTTCGCCGAAGTCGCCCGCAAAGCAGTCACGAACGGCCTCTTGGGCATCTTCCAAGCAGTCGGCGACGATAACGCCCTTGCCAGCAGCCAAGCCATCGGCCTTAACGACAATGGGAGCGCCCACTTCGTCAAGATAGGCCATAGCCTCCTGCTCGCTGGTGCATTTCTTGTAACGCGCCGTGGGAAGGTCATGAGCAAGCATGAACTCCTTGGAGAAGCTCTTGCTGCCTTCGAGCTGCGCGCCCTGGGCATCGGGGCCGAACGCGGCAAAGCCGGCATGGCGAACCTTTTCGGCAACGCCCTCGACCAAGGGAGCCTCGGGGCCTACGACAACCAGCTCGATATCGTTGTCGCGGGAGAAGCCGATAATGGCTTCGGCGTCGAGCATATCGAGCGGGACGTTTTTTGCGATGGTCGCCGTACCGCCGTTACCGGGAGCCACATACAGCTCTCCGATATGAGACGACTTAGCAAGCGCCCACGTCAGGGCGTGCTCGCGACCGCCACTACCAAGCACCAGTACGTTCACTTACGTTCCTTTCAACGTGCAGACACGCTGCTTATTGAGAATCGACCCCGGGCTAAGCCGGGATCGATTCGTTCATTCATTGATCATAGTGTTTCTTTTAGCGAATAGGATAGAACGGTTTGCCACCGTACTCATCCGCCATACAACCGACACAGCAGGAGCGAAATCCCTACCAGCCCCTCATGAACGTCTGGTCGCGGTCGGGGCCGACCGAGATGATAGAGGCTTTCACGCCGCTGAGACGCTCGATCTCGGAAACATAGTCTTTCGCTTCCTGCGGCAGATCGTCGAAACTTTTCGCGGAGGTGATGTCCTTGCCTTTCCAGCCAGGCATGGTCTTGTAGATCGGCTTGGCGTGGAACAGCACGCTCTGCTGCATGGGGAAATAGTCGTAGCGTTTTCCTTCGCACTCGTAGGCGATGCAGATTTTCAGCTCATCGAAAGCGGAAAGCACATCAAGTTTGGTGAGCGCGATATCGGTCAAGCCGTTGACTTCCGCCGCATAGCGGGCGATAACAGCGTCGAACCAGCCGCAAC
>USEQ01000088.1 GCA_900553655.1 uncultured Slackia sp.
CAGCCTATTTCAGTAGCGACTCAGCGGTCCTTCTTAGAAATGAGCAGAAGAATACCTGCGACAAGCGAAGAAAAGATGAGCGTGCATACACCGAAGGCGACCGTATTGGCCTTCGTTCCCTTGTAAATGCCCCACGAAATCACGCACATGGGAATCAGCCAGGCAAGCGGAATAATCAGCCAGCACATCGTGACGAGCGAAATAATATTGAAGATGAATGCAATCAAGCGCAACGTCTTATCCTGGTCGCTTACGTAGTAATTTCCCGGCACCGACCCTGCAGGCTGCGCGTAGCCATAAGGCTGCTGCGGCTGATATGACTGTTGATACTGGTCGGATCCCTGTGGGGCCTGATACGGCGCCGGCTGGGGTTGAGGCTGCGGAACCTGATACTGCGCCGGCTGCGGTGCCTGAGGCTGGGCCTGCGGTTGCGGATATTGCGAGCTTTGCTGCGCCCCGAAGTTTTGAACCTGGCCTCCCTGAGGCTGGACCGGCATTTGAGGCTGCTGCTGTTCCTGCATGATGCTCTCCTATCGCGAAAAGACGCCAAGTGCCTGTTGTTTTCCATAATACACGCAGCGAGCACCCATTCTTCGCGGTTATATGCGCAATAAAGCTTCGCGTCAATTTTCCCGCCTTCAAATCTCAAATTCTTGCCGATTTGTATCACGGACTCCTCTGTCGACAAAAGCACGATACGGGATTCATGGACAATTCACTGTAATTTGACGATTGATGTTTCCCCTTGTCCCCAATCCCGGTCAACCCTGCCTTTGCAATTGATACACTCCGTTCCAAACTTGAGAGAATCCAGGAGGAAATGGAGCACATGAGCATCTACAAGGACATCGCAGCGTACGAGCCTTTCAACGAACAGGAAGCCGCCGACCAACGCATCATCCTCCACGCCTTGCAAACCGACCCGCATTGTTTCAACCGCAATGCTCAGGCGCACATGACCTGCTCAATCTGGACCGTTGACGCAACTATGGAGCAGACGCTCATGGTCTATCACAACATCTACGATTCCTGGTCGTGGATCGGCGGCCACGCAGACGGCGAACATGACCTTGCCGCCGTTGCCCTGCGCGAGCTGGAGGAGGAAACCGGAGTGGCAAACGCCCATTTGGTACCGTGCGGACCAGGGAATATTTTCTCCCTCGAAGTTCTCACCGTAGACGGTCACGAAAAACGCGGAGCGTATGTGAGCTCGCATCTGCACCTCAACGTAACCTACCTCGCCATCGCCGACCCAAAAGAGCCCCTGCGGATAAAGCCAGACGAAAACAACGCCGTTGCATGGGTGCCCCTCACCGAGGCGATCGGACGATCAAGCGAACCGTGGATCCGTGACCGAATTTACCGCAAGATTATCGACAAACTGGCTGCATTCTAGGACGCTTCGTCGCCGCAATTCGAGCAAGCACCTTCCTCTGCGCAATTTACAAGAGCGCTTTATCGCGCTATCGTGCGATAAAGTCATCACTCGTATAACGAATTTTCGGAGGCGAACCATGTACGGAATCCATGATGTTTTGCTCCAACAGGAGCGCGGCGATTATTCGGAGCATCTCAGCGAGGGCGACTTCGTCCTCGACTGCTCGATGGGCTCGAACCCCTATGGATCGCCCGATTTCACCATTCCCGCCAACGTCATGCAAGACATCGCGCACTACCCGCACTCCGACGCGGAGCTCACGGAACTGATTCGTCAACGTTTTGCCGATGTCCTCCCTATTTCTGACGACATGGTCGCGTTTTCGTGCGGATCGATCGGCACGTGCGTTGCGCTGAACCGCATGTGCCTCAAGCCCGGCAAAACAGTTGTCTGCATGGCGCCCACTTTCACGGCGGTCACCGACGACATGACCACTTACGGCGTCGAATTCGAACGTGTCTATCTGCGCCGCGAAAACAACTACGCCTTCGACGCCGACGAGCTCATCGAACGCATCGAAGGCAACCCCGGCGCATTCGTCTACATTGACAACCCCAACAATCCCACCGGCCAGGTATTCCCAATCGACCAGGTACGGCGCATCGTGCAAGCAGCACAAAAGGCCAAATCGTTCATTGTGATGGACGAAGCCTACGGCGACTATATGGACGACGACCAGACCGCCCTTTCCCTGGTATCCGAATTCGACAATCTGGCCGTGGTGCGCACGTTCTCGAAGGGATTCGGCGCAGCAGGCATTCGTCTGGGATACTGTATCGCCCAGCCCCAGGTCATGGCGGCGTTCCATAAGGTGAACATTCCGTTTTCAAAGAACTCCCTCGCCGACGCTTTCGCCATCCAGGCCATGCAGGCCCACTGGGCACAGAAAACACTCGAACGCGTCAAGCAAGACAAACCGAAGCTCCTGGCCGCCCTTGCCGAATGCAAACATCTACACGTTGCTCACACTTCTCCCGGAGTGTCCATCAGCATGCTCTATGTAGATGACGAACAGATTAATTTGGAAAAAGTACTATCGCATGCTGGAGTGCGCGTGGTAACCTGTAGTGGCTACGACGGATTGGGGTGCAATGCCATTCGCCTCAACCTGCACGAAGACATTGACACGCTGGCAACCCTCGTCAGAAAGGCGGACGATCTTGTCCTACATGTATAAGGCATACCGATTTACCAATGTACATCCATGATTCGGCACGCCGATTGCTTGTTCATACACCAATGCACAAGGGGGCGCGTCGGCGCTCCCTTTTTTTGCAGCCTCATTCGTCTGGAGCACCCTTGTCGAAACCGATAAGGCAAGAAACGCCGGCATGCCGGCACGGAAGAAAGGATGCCATCATGGCAGAAACGACACCAAACGCCGCCGCCACGGGCCATTCCGGAGGCCAAGGCAGACCCATGCGAGACTCAGGCAAGGAGCGAGTAAGCGCATTGAACATCTTGAAGTTCGCAGGCGCCTTCGTCGCATTCCTCATCGGGTCGGGATACGCCTCGGGCCAAGAAATCATGCAGTTCTTTACCGCATACGGAATCTGGTCCATCGGAGGCTTACTCATCGCGCTTGTGTTGTTCACATGGCTGGGTAAGGTTCTGATGAACTATGGGCATCGCCATCGCGATCTGGGACCGGACCATATGGCCGACCAAGGATTTCGTTACTACTGCGGCAAATATTTCGGTGCGTTTCTCGCATGGTTCATCCCCGTTTTCTTGCTGCTGGTATGCATTGTCATGACCTCGGGCGCAGGCGCAACCCTTGCCCAGTATTTCGGACTTCCTAACTGGGTAGGTTCGGCCGGCATGTGTGCACTGGTTTTGGTAACGAATTTCTTCGGATTCAAACGCATCGTCGACGTTATCGGAATCGTAGGCCCCGTGATCATCGTGTTCTCCGTGGTTGCCATTGCGGCCAACCCTGGCGGCCTCGCGCAAGTAGGCGAGCACGCCTCCACCTTCGCCGGTATGGCCAATGCAACCAACGGTGCGCCGCTGTGGGCTCTGGCAGGCCTGCTCTACGTAGCCTACAACGTCACCGGATCGCTGCCGTTCTTCACGCAGACCGGCGGCACCGCCTGCTCGGCTCGAGAAGCGAAATGGGGCGGCATCGTCGGCGGCATCGCATTCATCGGCGCGGCCATCCTCATGAACATCGCGCTGCTGTGCCATATCGAAGACGTTGCTCAGCTCGAAGTTCCCACGCTGTTCCTATCCGACCTGATCAGCCCCGTAATCAGCATCATCTTCGCCGTCATCCTCATGGGCGGCATCTACTCCACCGCCGCACCCATGATGTGGACCTCGGTCAACCGCTTCGCCCCCGAGGGAACCAAACGCAACAAAGCCGTGCTGGTCGTCTTTTCCATCATCATCATGCTGATCGTTTCCAGCCCCCTCTCCTACGGTCAGCTCATGGGCATCGTCTACCCTTACACGGGCTACATCGGCATCGCCTTCATCGCATGCGTCATCGTTCGTCAAATCATCGAGGCGTACAACAAGAAGAAGGGTCTCGATGTAGAAACGCCCCTTTTCTTCAAGAACAAGGAATAACCCTCGTGTCCGTATGACAGCAGCCTGCGAATCGAATATGCGGAATCGTATGAATCAACGAATCGGTGTCGGATGGTCCGGCACCGCTTCGTTTGTCTGCAACTTGAGGACGAGACATCTTATAGCTTTGGCTTGCCCCCACAAAACAAAAAACCCGCCTCTATGAGACGGGTTTTCCATGCTATGAAATTAAGCCATGCGCATGCTGTTATTCAGCAGCGGTCTCCTCTGCGGGAGCCTCGGCGACCTCAGCCTCAACAGCCTCGGCAGCTTCCTCTGCGGGAGCCTCTGCAGCAGCCTTGGCAGCAGCAGCCTCAGCCTTCTTGGCGTACTCAGCAGCACGAGCAGCCTTCTCAGCAGCCTTAGCCTCGCGCTCGGCCTTCTTCTTTGCCTCGAGCTCGGCAGCAGCGGCAGCCTTGGCGGCCTTCTTCGCAGCCTCACGCTCGGCAACAGCAGCGGAAGCGGAACCGAACTTGTCGGCGAAGCGCTGAACGCGTCCACCGGTGTCGATCAGCTTCTGGGTGCCGGTGAAGAAAGGATGGCATGCATTGCAGATGTCAATCTTCAGCTCAGACTTGGTAGAACGGGTAACGAAGGTGTTACCGCAGGTGCACTTAACGGTGCAGTCCACATACTCGGGATGAATACCCTGCTTCATGTTGGTTTCTCCTTTTCAGGCGCCTTGGTTTCCGACCAAGACAAGACAGCCTTGGCATAATACCACACGACGCAACGTCGGTGAAGGATCCTTTGCGAAGATTGCAGAAGAACCCCGCTTCTTAACCGCCCCCTGAACTGCATGCCGACCGCACGCTTGAATCGGGATGCTTCTTTGGAAGCGGAGTTCTTCACGTCTACTTGAACTGACTCGGATGGCGCTCGAAGAAGTCGGTCCTCGGCGGAAGCTCGCGCACAGCATGGCCGCCGGCGGAAACTTCTTCGCAGCTGCACAGCTCGCCCATGCCCACAAAAGGCGCGTCCCAGGTGAAGAAGGCCTCCGGAGCAACCTGCAGGTAGTCCACGATTTTCTCGCAACCGCGCGGCGCGACAGGATGCATCAGAAGCGTCGCAACGCGCAAAACGAAGAAGCTGTCCACAAGCACTTGACGACGGGCGTCGGCGTCATCCGCCGCCTCCGCAGCCTTGATACCGTCGGCCCAGTGTTTGTTTCCCCAGCGGATGAAGTCGTCCATCAAATTCATGATGGAATGCAGCTCGGCGCGATGCATGATGCGCTCGTACTCGGCCATCGTTTCATGAGCGCGGTTCACAACCGTCTCGTCCACTTCGCCGATCGGCATCATGCCTTCGAAATTCTTCTGAGCCTCGTCGAGCGCCGTCTCGACAACGTCGTGTACCGTCTGGGCTTCGCCTCCACGCGCCGCGAGGCTCGTCAGCTGGTCAACCACGGCCACTACACCGTCAACGGCAAGTCGGTCAACATCCCGTCTTACCTCGTCGATGTGAACGATGTGATCGCTGTCAGTGAAAAGAGCAGCTCCAACAACCGCTTCAAGAAGATGAAGGAAGACGACGCGTTCGTCGCCGCTCCGAAGTGGCTGGAAAGAGACAAGAACAACCTCACCGGTAAGGTTATTGCGCTGCCCGCAAGAGACGATATTGACTTTGAGATCGCAGAAAATCTGATCGTCGAATTGTACTCCAAGTAACGTTTCACCCTCGTTTATTGGTAAGCTGAATTCGGCAACGAAACAAGGTTTCGTAGTTACAAGGAGGGTAATTTATTCATGGTAGAAATTGAAAAGCCGCGTATCGAGTGTATCGATTCCCAGGAAGACGTCTCCTACGGCAAATATATCGTAGAGCCTCTGGAACGGGGATACGGCACCACGCTCGGCAACTCCCTGCGCAGAATTCTTCTTTCCTCGCTGCCCGGCACCGCCGCGACCTCCATCAAGATCGCGGGCGTGCAGCACGAGTTCTCCACGGTCCCCGGCGTCAAGGAAGACGTCACGGAGATCGTGCTGAACGTGAAGAAGATCATTGCGAAGCTCCACTGCCAGGGCACCAAGACCGTCTATATTGACGCCGCGGGCGAGTGCGAAGTCACCGCCGGCGACATCAAGGCC
>USEQ01000089.1 GCA_900553655.1 uncultured Slackia sp.
AACGGGTTCAGCCTCATACACGACAGACGGGGCTTCGGAAGCGGGCGCCTGCTCGACGGGAGAAGCGGTTTGAGCATCAGAAGAAGAATGAGCGGCAGACCCGGCAAGAGCGGCGGCGGCGCTTGCCACTTTCTCCTGAGCGGCATCAACGACCTCGTTCACTTTTTGCGCCGCAACGGGAACCTTCTCCGCGACGGCCGCATGGGCAGCTTCGGCGTTCTTCGCAACTTGCGCCGCAATACGCTCGCGTGCCGCATCTATCTTGGCGCGAAGCTCGTCGTTTTTTTCGGAAAACGCCGGCTTTACGGCATCTGCCGTCTTCTGAGCCTTCTGGGCGGCACCTTGTACGTGCTGAGCCGCCGTCTCATAGGCCTGCCTGCCCTTCTGCGTTACGTCGGTATAGGCAGCCTGCGTTCCCGCCACTGCATAGTCGTATGCCTTCTGACCCTGAACGACGGCGTCTTCATACAGAGCCTGACCGCGCTCGACGGCCTGGTCGCCAACTGTCTTCGCCTGGCCGAACGCCGTAGAGGCCTTCTCGGCAACCAAAGCCCTCGTCTCAACGCCCTTTCGCGGAGCGCACAAAAGCGCAACGCCGGCGCCTACCAATCCGCCTACCACGAATGCGCTGAACTTGTTACCCATTGCAGCCTCCTATCTCGCAGCACGCCGCAACGACGCACCACGTCTACCGTTCTTCAGCCATTATATGGGATACGAAAACAACCAGCGCTTTCGTTGCCGTTACGTTTCTCTGTTTTCAGGGGAGCTTCATCGACGCGAAGAGCTCTCTTCCTCGCGCTCCCTGAGCAGATAGTCGGCAAACAAGACCGCTGCGCGCAACGAGGAAAGCGCCACCAGATCGTCTTCGTAGCTTATTTCGACTCGCGCGAGCAGCTTGGCCCTATTCGTCCACGAGGTCTTCCCGACAAAGAGCCTCTTCGCGCCCGACGATAGGCGGGCCTGCCCCTCAATCGTCATATGCTCCACAAGATGCGCCACCGAAGTGCGCGATGCAACCGCACCGAACGTCTCCCCCCGATCGTTTACGCACGCATGGTCGAGCAGGTGGGGATAGCGGGAAAGAGCCTTGTCGATCATGTCTTCGGATGTAAGGACGCACGCCTCGTCGGCAATTCGGATATCCGCGACAATCCTATCCGGCCGCACTGTCACGTGCTCCACCCATACGCGGCTGCACCCAGACACTACGAAGCCTGATTCTGATCGGTGGAAGGATTGGAATCTTGCGCGACGCCATCGGAAGACCCCTCGTCGAATGCATCCTCTCCTTGAGCAGACTGACCTGCGGACGCATCGGCCTCGCCAGAGGCGCCACTATGGTCGGTCGAGCCAGAAAGAGACTCCGTGGTTATTCGCTCCGATTCGTCGACGATGCGAGGCTCGGCCTCTGCGTTGTCCGAAATCTTAACGAGAGAAAGCGTTGTCTGGTTGTCATCCTCTCCTTCTTTGATGATGAGCACGCGCCTGTCGTCGGAGAAACTATACGACCCCGTGCCGCTCAAGTCGGTAAATGAGAAGTCGATAGTCTTCGCCCACGTATCGAGCGTATATTCGTAATCGAGCAGCTCGAGCATCCGAATGGAATCCGAATCTATAACCACCGTCGATGAGCCGTCGATCACCTGCCATTCCCCTTGTATATCAGCCGCATCGTCGTAGCGCAAATACGTATTCCAGAACAAGACGCCGCTGCCTACAAGCATCGCAGCGACGAAGACGGCTGCGGACCACGCGAGAATTCGGCGCCTCCTCGCCCGAAGCGCAGCCTTCAAACGAGCCCCCTTGGCCCTTTCCTCTTCGGGAGAATAGTCGGACGCCTTCTGCTCTGCGGCGGGTCTCACGCGCCCGAAATCTTCCCTTTTCGGCAAGGCGACCTTCTTTTTCATCCTGCTCCGAATAAAGGGGAACGTGCCGAGCTTGGAAGCCTTCCCTCCGCTTTTCGCCGAGCTCGAATCGGAAAGCCGACCCTCGTCCTCGGACGAAGTCGGCGTTGCGGACTTTTTCGCTTTGGATGATTCGCCGGAACGGCCGCTTTCCTTCCGAAGAAGCACCTTCCGGGCGGGTTCGTCGCCGAAATCCCCCAGGTCAAACGAGTCGGCCGGGCCTGATTCCATATCGGGGGCAGAGAACACCCCGGCCTGTTCGAAACGAACCAACGCGGTCTTTTCCCGCGATGCTATCGTAGCGAGTTCCTCGGAAGCCTTCACAACCCCGGGGACCACCAGGGCGCCATCATGCGAAGCCCTTTGCAAAGGAGACAACGCGTCTGCGTTCGGAGAAGCGGCGTTTGATCGCCCTTCGCTGTCCGAAGGCGCACTTCCCCCCTCGCCATGGTCCTGCGGCACATCGACCTTCAAGAAACTGGAAGGAGCATCTGCAGGAGAGGCATCAGAAGCCGCAGGCGGACACGCCGTCGCGGGCACCGGAGCCGAGGCTGGGGTTCCAAGAGCGCTTTCTGCAGCACGTTTTGTAGCTGTTTTCTTTCCTTTTACCGAAGGGCGCTTTCTGGGCGTCGACATAAATCCCATCACCTATTCCCGCGCCGCCATCGCCGCCGCGATACGCCAACGCTATCCATACCAGGCCATCCCAAGAAGCGATGTCATATTTTCGGACGACAACTGCCACGCGCCGCCTACGCGCTCCACCACGATAAGCGTATCGTTGGTTCTTGGCTCAAGGCCGTCGAAAGACTCGAGCAACGTCTTTCTGAGGTATTCTTTGTACGATTCCTCGTCGGCGAAATCCTGGCTGCTGCGCGCCACGGCCGACGCGAAGGCCTCGGCTTGATCGGAAAAGCTCCTCGACGTGACAGAAACTTCGACCCAGGCCTTATCGCCGTAGGCGTCAACGCTCACGACATCCGCTTCGAGGTCGGTGCGTAGCTTTTCCGCCAATTCATCAGCCGTTATTCCCAAATCAGAAAATCCGTAGGAGACGCTTTCATCGACCCCTTCGTCATAATCTTCCATAAAAGCCTGCACGTAAGGCGTAAGCTCAGAGTTCTCGTTTTTCGAAAGAATCTCAAACTGGCCAGTCACCAATTCGCTCACCTCGCGTGCATCCGCCGTCGCATTCGCGTCGAGAACTACGGCAGAGCTCCGTTCGGAGTCAGCCTCGGTGGCGCGGTCGCTCGAGCGGGACTCGTCAACATCCGTTTGAGGAGCCATGAAGAAGGCAGCGGCGGCAACGATGAGAGCGAGGCAGAATACGCCAGCGGCAACGATGAGAACGCGTCGGTCGGAGATCAAACTTCGCCTGTGGTCGCCCACGGCTTTTTCGGTTCCGCGGCGGGCAAACGCCTCGCCGCGCCTATCGGCGGCGCCGGCAGCTTCCCCCACTTCGGGCGCTCGGCCACACGTCTCCTGCGCAAAACCGCGGTCGTCGGAACCAGGCTCGTTACAAGAACGCTCCCCGTGCGCTTGGGCAAGCTGCACGCTCGGCGCAGGAGGAGGGGGAGCGGCCTGGGATGAAACGGCCTTTTGATCGAAATCGTTTTCCACTATAGCCCCTCTTCATCTCCACATGCGCCGATCGCAGCGCGCTCCGTACAGTCTCGTCTATCTCGGGCATAGCCCAAAACGAAGATGGACGCCGTGCAGACGCCCATCGAATGCATGCATCCCGCAAGTGCGGCGCGGCAAAGCTCGAGCGCCTATGCCTCGGGAGCGATGTACTCCATGCCTCCCATATAGGGAACAAGAACGGAAGGAACCTTGATGGTGCCGTCCGGCTGCTGGTAGTTTTCGATAATAGCAGCCATGGTGCGTCCAGCGGGAAGACCGGAGCCGTTCAGCGTGTGAACATAGCGGGTTCCCTTGAAATTCGCCGGATCGCGATACTTGATGTTGGCGCGACGAGCCTGGAAATCACCGCAGTTCGAGCAGCTGGAAATTTCCTTGTAGTCGTTGTAGCTCGGCAGCCAGACTTCAATGTCATACGTCTGACGCGCGGAAAATCCTAAGTCGCCCGTGCACAGGCTGATAACGCGGTACGGAAGCTCGAGCTGCTGAAGCAGGTATTCGGCTTCAGCGGTCATGCTCTCGAGCTCTTCGTCGGAATCCTCCGGAGCGGCGAACTTGACCATCTCGACCTTGTCGAACTGATGCTGGCGAATAATGCCGCGCGTGTCACGGCCCGCAGAGCCCGCCTCTTCGCGGAAGCACGGGGTGAATGCGGTATAGCGCTTCGGCAAATCGGCCGCATCGAGAATCTCATCGGCATGCAGGTTCGTCAGGGTAACCTCGGCCGTGGGAATGAGGAACTGGTCTTCGCCGACATGATACGCATCGTCTTCGAACTTAGGCAGCTGGCCTGTGCCGAACATGGTCTGGCGCTTCACAACCACAGGAGGCCACCATTCCTTGAAGCCGCGGCTCACATGCGTGTCGATGAAGTAATTGATCAAGGCGCGCTCAAGACGGGCTCCTGCGCCGCCAAGAACCGTAAAGCGGCTGCCGGAAAGCTTGTTGCCGCGGTCGAAGTCGAGAATATCCAGATCGGTGCCCAGATCCCAATGAGCCTTGGGCTCGAAGCCCTCCGCTGCGAAATCGCGAGGAGTGCCCCAACGACGGCGCTCAGGATTTTCAGTCTCGTCCTTGCCAACGGGCGTGGCATCGCAAGGAAGGTTCGGACTTCCCACCAGGATGTCGTTCATCTCTGCGTCGATGGCCTCGCGCTCGGCGCTTGCCTTCTCGAGCTTTTCGTTGACCTGGCGAACTTCCTCTTTGGCAGCTTCCGCCGCTTCCTTTTCGCCCTTGCCCATCAAAGCGCCGATTTCTTTCGAGGCTTTGTTGCGCTGAGCCTGAAGGGCCTCCTCCTCGGCGATGGCCGCACGACGCTTTTCATCCAATTCTGAGAACTTCGCAGCGTCCCACGGGAAATTGCGGTTTGCCATCGCCTGGGCGACAGCCTCTTGATTCTCGCGAACATAGCGAATGTCAAGCATGTCTTGCTCCTTACCAAGGCCGAAGAGCGATCGAAGCATCCACAGCGCGCGGCCCAAGACCGGCGCATCGTTCTTTCGAGTCGCTGCACGTAATCAAATACCGAATCAGTATAGCGTAACGGACAGGATACAGGACGTTTTCCCGCCGCCGCATCATGCGTGCTTCACCGACCCACCACAGGAAAGGCTTTTTCGCTTGTCAAGGTTTCCCAGGCTCTATAAAATGCCGAAAGATAGTCATTTTCGAACGCTTGCCGTTCTTGCCGCCAGCGCATTTGCCCATTACGCTGCGTATGCGCGGCGCCCCTCACGGAAAGAGACCCCATGGATTTCGCATCGCTTTACCACTTCTTCTTCGAAACCTTCGAGGGCATCGGCCTTCTTGTCCTCATCGGCCTTACGATTTCTGTTCTTGCCTGCGTCATCATGGAGTGGAAGACTCGCCGCACCTTCAAAGACCGTGGCCCGGTGGAAGAAGACGAAGACGACTTCACGTTCTTCGACGACGAAGACTAGCATCCCCCTTCGGATAGCTTCTCCGCCTTCCAAGCAAACCAACCGCTTTCGAGCGGCCCCACGATTGCCGAGCGCCGGCCAAAGCAATGGCCAACGAAGGCAATCGCCGTATATCTCGCAAAAAGGCCGTGTCGCACACGAAGCGACACGGCCTTTGCCTCTATTGGGCCGTTGCGACGTTCATCGGACGGCCCCTACCCCGCTTCGCGGCGAGCGCTACGCGAGCAGAGCGGATACGCGCCCCAGCAAGGGCTCGAAGCTCACGCCCCTGTCCTCGAACGCCGGCTGCTGAGCAGAGACAAGCATGGCGTCGTGGGTCAAATCCCCTGCGAAACGCACCGCTTCGGCCATGGTGCGCCCGGCCATGACGGCGGCAAGCAAAGCGCTGCAATACAAATCGCCCGTTCCATGCAGCATATAAGGCACGAATTCATTCGAGGCCTCGAACATCTCAAAATCGCGACCAGCGACAAAATTGCGAATGAGGCCGTCGCCGCGCTGAACGCCCTTCAGAATGACGTTTTTCGCGCCCTTCTCCTGCAGATTTTTCGCATAAGGGATGACC
>USEQ01000090.1 GCA_900553655.1 uncultured Slackia sp.
TGACCAGGTCGCTGTTATATTTCTCTCGAATTAGTTCGTTCGAGCGTCTCGTGCGGGTTAGGCACGGAACGCTTGGTGTTCGAGGGGAGCAGAGGATGCTTGGGCTTTTTCTAATAATCGTCTCCGCGCTTGTTCTGGTGGCTTGGCTTCTTAGCATCGACATGTTTATAAATGTCGGAAAGGCGAAGGGCTATTCCATGGCGAACAGTGGGAAGCTGTGGTTTATAGGGATTGTCGCGACTCCCTTGGTTGTGGGGCTTTATGTAGCCGCTCTTCCTGATAACAGAAAGATTGTTTTCGAACAGGCCTCCGGCCAATCATCCAAGCCGACTTCTGACGATGACGCCCTACCGGAAGTGTAATGAGGCTGCGTCATGGTTGAGAAATTGGATGGCATTTCGCCAAAGCCCAGCGAGGGCCTGTCGGAATGGGATGCGACCAAGTCGGGAGCGGTCTCCCCTTCGCTGGCTTTCCAGAATGCGGCTGACTTGTCCGATGCCGATCGCTCTAGGCTGGAAATCGGCTCCGAAAGAATCGAAAAGGGTAGGGGTCTCTCGCTTTTCTCTTCAAAAGTTGCGAAGAGGATTCTGGTTGCTGTTGCGTGCTCGGTGCTTCTAGTCGGCATTGCTGCATACGGATTTTCTACGGCATCTTTTTCGTCCAAACTTGAAAGCAAGGAATGGACGCACTTCGATTCGTCGGAGGGGGTGACTATCGCCACGGTTCTGGATTTTGGCAATGGGGCGTTTACGTGCGATCTCGAGGCTCCTTTATACGACATTGTTGAAGAAGGTGTGGTTGTTGGGACTTATCGAGTGCTGGGTCCTGGGGTCGTGGAGGTGGGTTTCGATGACGTTCGCAAGAAGCTTCGGATTTCTTTCGAGGACGACGCGATGATTGTGGAGCCCGCCATAACGAGCTCTGCGTCGTCTGAGGTATGGGTTTAGGAGGGGCCATGGGTGTTTATAAGGTTGTTTTTCGCAAAGAGAACGAAAGCAACGGTTTGGCTCCTTTGGAATGGGAGCCGTCTTGCCCGCTTGCTGTTGAGGCGGTTCAGGTATCCCGTCATAGGGAGAATCGTGATTCGTTTCTTCAAATTAAGCTTAGAAATCTGACTGGCGAAACGGTGCTCGCTTTCAAGCTGATAGCGATCTGTGAATATGATGATGGGTCTACCGAGAAGGTAGAGGTCGACCTCCCAGATGCCGATATTGGCGCAGGAAGAGAATTCAGGCCCAAGGCCGTCAAGCTCAGCCGCCATGACATCAAAGATGCAAAGGTTCGATTGGTTTCTACTCTTACATCGGAATCGAAATGGGAGACGGAAGGGAAAATCGAGAAGGCTCCACATTGCTTTGATTTGCTTGCATTGGACGAAGAGGCGATTGAAGAGCGGTCTGTTCAGCTCAAAGAGGAAGGGATGCCACAACCCCTTATTGCTGCAGCGTTGCGTCGGCCTTGCACGACCGGGGATGGATGGACGGAATGTTCTTGTGGACAGCTGAATATAGAAAGGCGGGCGTGTTTGCGGTGTGGGCTTGAGTTCTCGATGCTGAAGGAGCTCGAGAATGAGTCTTTCTTAAAGGGGCTGCGTAGCGAGAAGGAAAGACTTGAGCGAACAAACGTTACTGTCGTTGTTGCTCTCGTGGTGGCAATAATGCTTCTTTTGGCTTTGGCGGTCGTTTTACCTTCGTTTTCTAGCTAGGGGAGTCGCTGCTTGGCCTCTAGGCTTCGGGGCGTTTTCTGCATTCTAATTGTGGCTTTTTGTGCGGGTTTCTGGGGTGCTGTAGATTAATGCGTGCAAAATGCAATTGATTTCGCACGAAGCGCAGTAGAAGGAATATATCGTATGCTGTTCATAATCTCTCCCGCCAAAAAAATGGTCGATGCAAGTGATTCGTTCGCATGGCGGGATATGCCGCGCTTTCTTCCTCAGACGCGCGAGCTGCTTGATGCATTGCGTGCGCTTTCATACGACGAGGCGAAGGCGCTGTGGAAGTGCAGCGATGCGTTGGCGGAGTTGAACTACGAACGCGTGATGCGTATGGATGTGGAAGCTGTCGAATTATGCTCGCCGGCAGTGTTTTCTTACGAAGGCGTTCAGTATCAGAATGTGGCCCCGCATGTTCTTGCGGCCGATCAGCTGGAATATGTGCAGAGCCATCTGCGTATTCTTTCGGGCTTCTATGGCGTGCTGCGTCCGTTTGATGCGGTGGTGCCGTATAGGCTCGAAATACAGGCGAAGCTTGCCGTTGGTGGCGCGCGCACCCTCTATGGTTTCTGGGGATCGCGCCTGTTTGACGCCTTGATAGATGGGCTCGATCAGCAGAAAAAAGCTGGCGTTTCTGGAGAGCGCGTCATTGTGAACCTTGCGTCTGTCGAGTACGCGAAAGCGGTGGAGCCGTACGCCAAGATGGCGGCAGCGCAGGGCGATGTTCGTTACGTGACCTGTTTGTTCGGTTCGATGCGCAACGGCAAGTTCGTTCAGCGCTCAACTGAGGCAAAGGCGGCACGCGGAACTTTCGTGCGCTGGTGCGCCGAAAACGCCATAGATCGCGTGGCCGATTTTCCTCGTTTTGACGTGGGCGGTTATGTGTTTGATTGGGGGCTTTCGTCTGAGGATGTGCTTGTGTTCGCGCATTAGGTGCGGCGCGGCGGTGGGATGCTGTGTGATTTGACGCGTTGAGGTTGCGCCCGTACGAGTTTTCCGCATATTTGAATGCAGAACGAAATAAAGGCCGGATTTCCCGTTAAACGGAAATCCGGCCTTTGTGTTTTGTGCTCCTGATGTGGTTGCGGAGGGGTCACATAGGGGTATTGACCTTGTTTAGTGTTAAAAAATTCTTAACACTAAAGATAGTAAATAAGAGTAAAAGTGGAAAAAGTTATTAACAATTAGTTAATACATTGTGCAAAACAAAGGAGAGGGTGTGGCCATGAAGCAGCAGCGGCTTTTCGAAATCATCTACGCATTGATGGCGCACGAGGCGTGCACCGTGGGCGAGCTTGCGCGTATGCTCGAAGTGTCGCCGCGCACGGTTCGTCGTGATATCGAGGCGCTTTCGGCCGCAGGCGTTCCCGTGTATACGGTGCAAGGCAAGGGCGGCGGCGTACGGCTGCTGCCTGGGTATGTGATGGACTCGTCGTTGATGAGCGATGACGAAAAAGACGATATGCTTGCGGCGCTTATGTTGCTTTCGAGCGTTGATGCGTCAGTTTCCTCCGGCGGCGATGTCCTTATGAAACGTCTCGCTTCGCTTTTCCGCCGTGAGCCAAGTGATTGGATCGATGTCGATTTCTCGTTCTGGGGCGCACCGCCGACGTGCCGACGCGCTTTCGATGTCGTACGCGAGGCCATCGTGCACCGTCGGGTCTTGCGGTTTTCGTATCGCGATAACGTCGATCGCTTGACCGTACGCGAAGTTGAACCTGCGAAGCTGCTATTCAAAGAACGGTCATGGTATATGCAGGCGTGGTGTCGGATGCGCGACGATTGGCGCACGTTCAAGCTGCTGCGCATGGATTGGGGGTCAATCGAGCTTTTGCCCATTGCGTTCGAACCGCGCGAAGTTCCTCCCGTCACGCGCTTTATCGGACCCGATGGGGCGGCTGCACAAAGCGGCTCATCGGACGATGCCCCTCGTCTTTCCATGCTATTCGCTCCCGAGTCGGCAGGCCGTGTTCGGGAAGAGTTCGCCCCCGACGTTATCGATGCTATGCCTGATGGCCGCCTATCGGTGACGGTATTTTGTCAACCGAGCGATCGAATGCTCCATCACTTGTTTTCTTACGGCGCTCAATTGGAGATACTTGAACCGGCTTGGGTGCGGAAATGGATGAACGACCAAGCACGTGCCATGTTGGAAAGGGGCTGCTAGATGACGAAGTCCGATGTTTCACGTGAAACGCGCATCGCGGCAGGGATGGTGGCGGTATGTGTCGTTGCATGCATCCTCTATTCCCGGGCGGCCTCGCGTGTCGGCGTAGCCGGATTGGTTACGTATGCCGTGAGTGCTGCGTCAATGGTTTTGGCGGCTCTGCTCCTCAGTGGCGTTTGCGTTGTTTTGACGAGGGCGGTTTTGCGTGATGCGTGGGCCAAAGGCCCCAATCGGCGATTGGATTTTTCCTACAAAGAAGCATTCAAAGCCGAGTGCCCCGTGCTGCTGTGCGCGGCTTTGGAGGTGGCGGGCATTGTCGGAGTATGGACGCTTGGGATTGCGGTTTCCGGCTTCCTTCCGTATGGCGCTGTTCGCATGGCGCTTGTTGCAGGGGTCGCGATGGCGACGATTGCCTGGGTCGTGTTTGTGTGGCGCGCGTTTCGCGCGCGCTTCGGGGCACGTTGCAATGTCGTGCTGTTGCGCGGCCGCGTGATAAGCGGTGCAATCGTCGTGGCTGTTGCGATGCTGGCCTGCGCTGCGCTTGCGCTCGGGGTCGTTCATTTTTCATCTTTGGCGATTGACGTGACGGCAGGACCTGAGGACATCGAGGCGTCGATTGTCGAGGTGGATGCGATGAAGCGCGGCGGCGATGCTCGAAAGGGAGGCTTCTCGGGCGAAGCAACGGAGGTCGATTTTGCGGGGGTTCGTGGCGGCGTTGGCCAATCGGCCTTGCATCGCATAGAGCTGGCATCGACCGATGACGATGAAGTCGAGTTTTTCTCGACATGCGCTGCGGGGGACAGGATTAGCATCGTGTTTTATCCGCGTACTGAAACGCTCGTGACGGCAGAGCCTCTTTAGGCGGGCTTGCCATGCCTGCGGTTGCGGGGCCGCGTCGATTGCTGCCTGGGGAACACGCTCGTCTGGTTGTTGTTTTGCTTCGTGCCTTATTTCGAAACAGGCCATGCATTGTCCGGTTTCCTTTTATAGGATGGGCATGTCGTGTTGTCAGGAGGATTCGATGAATACTGCAGAAGTCGATGCGTATTTGCGTGCCAAGCCCGGTGCCGAAAAGGATTTCAAAGCTGAATGGGAGTGGTGGCGCTACCTGGTGGGTGGCAAGATGTTCGCTGCTGAATTCACGGTTGGTCCCGAGCATAAGGAGCCGTATAAAGGGCGTCATCTTTTGACACTGAAATGCGATTCCGCATGGGCCGAAGCCCTGCGCGCGGAGCTTCCCGACGCCGTGTATCCGGGGTTTTATATGGATAAGCGCAATTGGATATCAGTCGACCTCGATGCAGACGTAGCTGACGGTTTGCTGATGGAGCTGTGCGATCACTCATATGGGCTGGTATTTTCGAAGTTGACCAAGAAATCGCAGCGAGAAATTGTAGAAGCAGCCGGGAAAGCGGCATCGGGCCTCTAGGGCAATTGCGATTCCGCTTCGTCTTAGCGACTGTCGCGCCAGCAATGCCAAACTGTTCGTCGACTGCCGTGTCGCCGCATTCTTTCTCGAAAACGATGCGACGCAGCGGGCGGATTGCTTCATGCCTGCCAACGAGAAAGGGGCTTTCATGCCGTTCGATTTCAAGAAAGAGTACAAGGACCTCTACCTGCCGAAGAGAAAGGCGTCTGTCGTTGAAGTTCCGCCGATGACGTTTTTCGCCGTGGCGGGAACGGGCGATCCGAATGAGCCCGACGGCGCCTACTCGAAGGCGCTCGAACTGCTCTACGGGCTTTCGTACACGGTGAAAATGTCGAAGATGGGCGCCTGGCAGCCCGAGGGGTATTTCGATTACGTGGTGCCGCCGCTTGAGGGTTTATGGTGGGCCGGTGTGGGCGCGTTCGACGGCGCCTCGATTGCCGATAAGAATGCGCTTTCGTGGGTTTCGCTCATTCGTCAGCCTGACTTTGTGACGTCCGAGGTGTTCGTGTGGGTTTGTGCCGAACTGGCCAAGAAGAAGCCCGCTTTGGCTGAGGCGTGCGAACCCGCATTGGGAGGGCACGCGGAAGGGGTTCCGCGTTTGGTTCGCTTTGCCGAGGGGCCGTGTGTCCAAATCATGCATTGCGGACCGTACGATGACGAGCCCGAGACCATCGCAAAACTGACGGCGTATACGCAGGACGAAAAGCTGATCT
>USEQ01000091.1 GCA_900553655.1 uncultured Slackia sp.
AAGCTCGAAGGGGCTTGCGTCTTTAAGAGCTTCGAAATCAAGGTCGACTCGCGCAAGCGACTCGCGCACGCGAACGTCGATTTCGTGTTCGTCGAGTCCCATGTTGCGCGGGCCGAAGGCGACGTCGTCGTAAACCGTGGCCGCGAAAAGCTGACGCTCGGGGTATTGGAAAACAACGCCCACCTTAGACCGTGCGACGTTGGCTTCTTTTTTATCGGCGATGTCTTTGCCCTCCACGAGCACGCGGCCGCAAGTGGGTTTCAAGATGCCGTTCATGTGCTGGATAAGGGTCGATTTTCCCGATCCGGTATGGCCGGCAATGCCGACGAACTCTCCTTTCGCTATGGAGAAAGTTGCATCGTGTAGCGCCCAGACGGCGTTGGGGTCGTTGCCCCACTTCGCCTGCTTATCGTGCTTCTTCGCGCGATTCTTCTTCGCGCGCGAAGCGTCGAGGTAGGTATGGGATGCATGGTCGAATTCGATGAGGGGGGCGGCGTTTTGTTGCATGTTTGCCATCGAGGCATTGTCGGTTGCGGCCGTCGACGCCTCGTCCAATGCCGAAGCTGAGCTCGCCGTCGGATCTTCGTCCGCTGCTTGGGCCGATTCTGATGCCGGCGCGTCGTCAGTCGGGACGCTCTCGCAGGCATCCAGAATCGCGCTTTCCCCCGTTGCTTTGCACCGCTTTGCGAGGCGAGAGGGGTCTGCTGCTTGGACGATGGCATCCGCCAAGGCGTTTTCGCGAATGCAGACGGGAATGCGGGCGCCTTGTTCGCGCAGCGCCGTGGAGAGGCGGCACGCAAAGGGCACTTCCAGATTAAGGCGCCCAAGGATGTCGGTTCGTGCGAGAACTTCATCGGGAGTACCCTCAAGGGCGACGCGTCCCTGCTCCAAAACGATGACGCGATCGGCCTCGGCGGCTTCTTCCATGAAGTGGGTGATCATAACGATGGTCATGCCTCGTTCGTGCAATTCCTTGCATACGCGCATGAGGCCTTTACGTCCGCGCGGATCAAGCATGGAGGACGCCTCGTCAAGAATGAGAATCTTCGGATTCATGGCCAAAACGCCGGCAATGGCGACGCGTTGCTTCTGGCCGCCCGAAAGCGCGTTGGTCTCGTGCTTTTCGAAGCCGACGAGACCGACCTCTTCGAGTGCGGAGCGGACGCGCAGGGCTATTTCCGCCGTTTCTACGCCGAGATTTTCCGGGCCGAAGGCGACGTCGTCCTCAACGAGCGAGGCTACGAGTTGATCATCGGGGTTTTGAAACGCCATGCCTGCCGTGGAGCGGATTGCGTACAGATTTTCCTCGTCGGCGGTGTCCATTCCGTCGGTGGACACCGATCCGGCGTCGGGAATGAGCAGCGCGTTGAAGTGCTTGGCCAGGGTGGACTTGCCGCTTCCGTTGCCTCCGAGAATGCAGACGAACTCTCCCGGTGCGATATGAGTGTTGATCCCAGCGAGGACAAGCCGGTCTCCGTCGTATGTGAATTCAACATTGGTGCAGGTGATCATGGGTTTTGTTCTTTCGTTTTGTTTGGAGCGACGAAGGCCGTGCGCTACGTAGGCCATTCGTCGCGCATGCGATACGGCGGTTTCATGGATACCCTAGCGCAGAATAGCCGTCAAGCAGGCGAATACGCGGGGTGACGAAAGAGCCGTACGCCCCTCTTGCTCGAGGGGCGCTTTGGAATCTGCGGATAGTGCAGGCGTGGCGGAGAAGGGTACGCTGTTTGTCTAGGCGGCCCGGCTTGCGGGGCGGCCCTTCACGCGGTCTTTCTTCGGGGTGATGAGGTTGGAAACGGCTTTGTACACTACGAGAGTGAGCAGAGCATTCAGGATGGTTTTCACGAGGTTGAATGGCAGCAGGGCGGGAAGAATCAAGGGGATGATAACGTCGGCGCTGCCGTAGTAGAACCATACGCCAATGGTCAGGTTGACGAGGATGGCTCCTGCCGTTGCCACGATGACGCTGATGGCGAGGCCTGCGACGGCGCCTTTCAGCGTATGCATACGCTTATATAGCAAGGCGGCGGGCAGGACGAAGAATACCGTGGCGAAGATGTTCATGAGCGAACCGACCCATTCTCCCAGGATGAGCCCATGGATGACGGCCGCGACCGATCCTACGGCGATGCCTGCTCCGGGTCCGAAGGCGAACCCGCAGACCATGGCGGGCATGAGGGAGGGGTCGTAGGTCAAAAATGAAACGCCTGGAATAAGGGGAATTTGAACGAAGGAGAACAGCGACGCTATGGCGCACATGAGCGCCATGGTTACAAGCTGGCGTGTATTCCATCTGTTCGAATTGTTGAACCGGGGCTTTTTTGCGTTTGCGGCCATGGTGACTACCTTTCGTGCGGGACGGCTTGCGGATAAGGTTGCTTCTTGTCCCGCATGAAAGAAACAAGCCCGTATGAATTCCAATACGGGCTTGTCATTCGCATGAGAATACGGCTCCGGAAAGGGCCGTTTGTCGTGCGAACTCTGCCTCTTCCATCCGGACTGTGACCGTTGGTTTCGGGTTTTCACCGAATCAGCCTGGCGCGCAGCGCCAGGGTCGCGGACTGACGAAATGTCGGCGAGCTGCGCGTGTAACGCGTTTGGCCGATAGATTTCGATTACCGCCAGTGGGGAATTTCACCCCGCCCTGAAACAGAATTCATAGTGCGCATTGTAGCACCGACCCTGCCGCGCTGCAGGGGTTTTCCGACCCGAAACTCCCGGGCTCCCTGAAACCGTTAAAAATAAGCGATGCTATAGGCGTGTTTTATCGGTTTTCGATGTTTTGGCGATATGTGCAAATTGCGCTTCGGTCGTTTTTGGGACAACGCATGCAAAGGGTGAGCTGAGGGATGCTTTTGGCGTGTGGGACATTCCCTCTCGTGTCGCGTTTCTCGCCCACAGTCCCGCCAGTCGCGTCGTTCGCCCGGGGCCCGTCGGGCAGGGCCCCGTTGGGCGCGCTCGTTTTGGAAAAATGCGCGAGAAGCCAACTTTGCTATCGCAAAACTCACGAAACGTACCAAAGAGGAGACGAACCGCTCCGTCTTGATTGCAAAATCATTCAAATAAATCCACAAATTATTAAATAATGTGGAATAATATCAATCAAACAGGGAGGCTTGCGCCGTCGATCGATACGTTTCGTACAATATGCGAGTCCGGAAGCGTGTTTTGGTGCATTTTAGGTTCAGAATGGAGCGTATCGGCGTTTTTGGCGTCAAATTAGCCCCTGCGTTTGGCTTGCTGCTCGCAGCAGCCCGCCGCCGCAGGTCTTGCTCTGTCGCACCGCGTCTCGGGCCGTCGCGCTGTGCTTCAGCAGGGGAGCCCAAGCTTCCGGCGAAGCTCGCGGTGCTTTTTCTCGAAATCCGTAGGATTTGCGCGTCGTTGCTTTTGCGTGGCTTTCCGGACCGCCTCTGCAATGGCATCGCACGCAGCCATGCTGTTCATCTCCTCGCTTGTAACGCCGATTGTCGTCCACTGCATTGCTGCGAGCGCGTTCGCTCGCCGTGAATCGCGTATCCGCGCGAACTCTCCCTGATGTGCGAAATCGCTTTGGTACTCGACGTCCACCTTGAATTTTGGCCAGCATAGGTCACAGCGCAGCGAAGCACGTTGCGCGATGGATGCCGCTTGTTCGCTCAGCTTGACGGGGTGGTTCATGAGGGGGATTTCAAGTCCGTATCCGCCAAGGCGGCGCGGCAATCCAAGGAGCAGCGCAAGTGCGGTTTCTCGCGGAGAAGCGGATCCGTCAGACATATATAGAAGGGCTCGTCGCGCAAGGCGGGACCCGCGAAGGGAGGGGTTGCGCTTCAGGAAATCGCGAATACGCTGCGTCGATGTGAGCGCTTCAACTTCGTACTGGGTGGCTGGCCCCGTGTGCGTGGTTTGGTACGTACCGCACAGCTCATAGCCTAGCTCGAGCAGCCAAGCGAAGTCGGCTCTCCTATCGGCGCATTGCACAAAAGCGAGTTCGGGAGAACACACCAAGCATCTCTTTGTTAGCTCGAAAAAGGAATCGGACGAAACCTGCGCACTGAGCAGGTGCGCCTCGATATCTCCTTTGCGTCGACATTGTCCTTGTGAGGAGGTGACGAAGTGGAGCGGAGCGCAAATGCCTTCGAGCGAAAGGAATTCTAACGCCTCGCTCGTGCCGCTGAATTCGGGCGAACCGATGACGTGGCCTCGTAAGGCGTTCGCGAGGATTGTCGTCGCGTCGTGCGTCGAAACCGAGATTCGTGGCGTGCTTCTGTTCCGGCTGGGGTTGGCAAGAGCAGTGACAAGATTGCGCTGCATGAAACGGTGAATCTGCAGGGCGGTGATGTGGCTGTATATAACGCGGTCGAGTTTGGGCATAGGAATCCTCTCGTGCCCCGGTTGAGAGGATCTTGCGGTCTTGGATTAGAGGCGGGGCGTTGCCTCAGGTACTTTCAAAGAAAGCGCCGCACTGGCTCTTGCGCGCGAATTCCAATTGCATTGTCAAAGCAGATGGACGACCGAATTATACCAAAGGGCTTTCTCCACACGTCTTGTTTTCCATGACGCTTTTCAGGTTTAATGCATTTTTCAACTGAATGGAAAACAGCATCGGCGTACAATGACACGCTAACGTAAAAATGGGGAAGGCGGAAACGCATGGATATTGTCGGCATTCTCAACCAGATTGATGCCGTTGTATGGGGTCCTTTGATGATTTGCCTCCTGCTGGGATCGCACATCTTCTTGACCATCCGTACGGGTTTCATTCAAAGGAAGTTGCCCAAAGCAATCAAGATGTCTGTGGTCAATGACGAAGGCAGCGAAGGCGACGTAAGCCAGTTCGGCGCGTTGGTGACGGCGCTCGCGGGCACCATCGGCACGGGTTCCATCGTCGGTGTGGCCACGGCCATCATCGCGGGCGGTCCGGGCGCGGTGTTTTGGATGTGGCTCACGGGCGTGTTCGGCATTGCCACGAAATACTCCGAGGTCTACGCAGCCGTCAAATACCGCGTGAAAGACCACAAGGGCGAAATGCTCGGCGGCGCCATGTATGCGTGGGAACGCGCCTTCAGGCGCAAGGACGGCTCTTTGCCCTGGTGGGCGAAGCTCGGCGCGGTGTCGTTTGCGCTGTTCGCCATCGTTGCCACCATCGGCACGGGTTCCGCGGTCCAGTCCGCCGCAATGACGGGCATCATCGAGTCGAACTTCCCGGGTATTCCTGAGTGGCTTATTGCCCTGGTCATCGCCATCTTGGTGTCTGTGGTCATCTTCGGCGGCGTGAAAACCGTTTCGGTCGTATGCGAAAAGCTCGTCCCGTTCATGGCTGTGGCATATGCGGTTGGCTGCTTGGCCATCATGGCCATCAACTGGCAGTATCTCGGTCCCGCATTTGCGCTGATTTTCGAGTGCGCGTTCACCTCGAAGGCGGCGTTTGGCGGCGCCGTGGGGTCGGGCATCATGGTTGCTTTGCAGTTCGGTTGCGCCCGCGGTTTGTTTTCTAACGAATCAGGCTTGGGTTCTGCTCCTATTGTTGCGGCCGCTGCTGCCACGAAAAACCCTGCGCGTCAGGCGCTTGTTGCCATGACGGGCACGTTCTGGTCCACGGTTGTTATCTGCGCAATCACCGGAATTGTCCTGGTTTCCACCATGCTTGCTCATCCGGGCATTGTCGAGGGCGGTTCCATCAAGGAGGGCGCGGCGTTGGCGAGCGCGGCGTTCGCAACCATTCCGTATCTGGGCACTCCCATTCTGGTCATCGGTATGATTAGCTTTGCGTATTCAACCATTCTCGGCTGGAGCTATTACGGCAATCGTTGCGCAACGTACCTCTTTGGCCGTCGCGCCATCCTTCCGTACCAGATTCTCTATGTTATCGTCGGATTCTTGGGAGCTATCGGCGTGGGCGATGTGGTCTGGGTCGTCTCCGACATCGGCAATGCGCTTATGGCCATCC
>USEQ01000092.1 GCA_900553655.1 uncultured Slackia sp.
TTCGGGCCGCTCGCAATGATTGCACGACAAGGAGACATGGTATGCGTACGCATCCGCATGAACGAGCCCACGCGAATCTGCTTTGCACGACCCGCCCTCGTGATCGATCACGCGCCGATACGCCCGCCCTAAAGGAAGGTCACGATAGTCGGCGCACGCCATCACGCAGGTGCGGCAACCCGTGCAGCGCGTATTGTCGAAATAGAATCCGCGAGCCAAAGCCTCCCCTTTCTATGCCATCGTGCCATTGTATGCGTGAAATGCGTCAAGGCGAACGCGAAACGCAACAACGCGTCCGAACACCCAAAAGCGCCCCGTGCCCGCAGGCACAGGGCGCTTGTTGCAGCCGGCAGAGATTATTCGAACGCAGCGACGCCCGTAACCTCTTTCTCGTTGGCGACGAAACCGGTGGTATCACCCGGCTCTTTCGCAGCCGGGCAGGCGTTGATCAGCAGGCTCGGCCCCGTTTCAGAAGGATCGGCCAGAGGAGCGATGCCGGCAACCGCATCGGGATGGGCAGCCTTGAGCTCGTCAAGGTCTCCCCATTCAAGTGCGCGAAGCGGGCATGCCTCGACGCAAATGGGCTGCTTGCCCTCGGCAACGCGGTCACGGCACATGTCGCACTTCTTCGCCTTGCCTTCTTCCTTCACCAGGATGGGCACGCCGTACGGGCACGCATCCACACAAGCACCGTTGCCCGTACAGGTTTCCTGGTTGATGAAGACGATACCGTCATCGTCCTTCTCGATAGCGCCCGTCGGGCACGCTGCGAAGCACTTCGGGTTTTCGCAGTGGTTGCACGCATCGGAAACGTGATACATGAACGCATCGCTGGCGACGGTTCCGTCGGCGCCGAGTGCGCACGAGCCGCCCTCGTAGTCGAACACCCTGCGGAAGGCAATTTCGGCAGGAAGGTCTTTATAGTCTTTGCACGCCATCTCGCAGGTGCGGCAACCCGTGCAGCGCGTGCTGTCGAAATAGAATCCGTATGCCATCTCTTAATCCCCCTTTAAGCCTTTGCAACCTGAACGATCATGGAATGGGCGTTGCCGTTGCCCTTGGCAAGCGGCGTGGGCTTGTAGGTGGTGAGCGTGTTCACGCAACCGCCTTCGTCCACCTTGTCACCGAACATGTCGGCCTTATGCCATGCGCCCTGAGGAATGCCGACGGTTCCGGGAACGATGCGGGACGTGACCTTAGCCTCGATGCGAATCTCGCCTGCGGGGCTTTTCACGGACAGCATATCGCCCGAAACGATGCCGCGGCTTTCCGCGTCGGCCGGGTTGATCCACAGCTGCTGACGCGCGACCTGCTCGAGCTCGGGGATGAATCCGAACGACGAATGGGTGCGGCTCTTGTGATGGAAGCCGGTGCAGTACAGCGGGTACTCGTCGTTCACCGAGCCATAGCCCTGGAAGCCGGGGGCGAACACGGGGATGGGGTTGATGGATTCGTCCTCTTCGAGCTCCCACGTCGCGGCGATTTCGGCCAAACGCTCGGAGTAGATCTCGATCTTGCCCGAGGGGGTTTCGAGAGGATTGGCCTCGGGGTCATCGCGGAAGTCCTTCAGACCGATAGCGGTCGGCAACTCGCGCTTGTACACGCCCTGCGCCACGATCTCGTCCCAGCTCGGCATCTCGGAATCTTCCTCGGCACCGGCTTCATAGAGCTCGCGAATCCAATCTTCTTGGGTCTTGCCCTCGGTGAACTGGTCTTTCACGCCGAACTTATCGGCAATGTCGGCCATCACGTCGTAGCTGGTGCGGCACTCGCCGGGAGCGTCCTGGGCAGGACCGCCCACCACAACGCCCGTATACCACTCGGTGTAGCCGTTGGTCTTCATGTTCAGCTGCTCGGAACGCATGGCGTCGGGAAGCAGGATGTCGGCGTATTTCGCGGAGTCGGTCATCACGGTGTCCCACACCAGGATGAACTCGCACTTGCTCTCGTCGGAGAGAACCTCGTGCGTGTAGTTGATGTCGCCGTGCTGGTTGGTAAGGCAGTTACCCGCATAGTTCCAGAGGAACTTGATGTCGTTGTTGAGTTTCTCGACGCCGGTGACGCCCGCGTTGATGGCGGTCATCTCCTTGCCGTGGTCGACCGCGTTGACCCATTCATAGCACGGAATGCATGCCTCGACCGGGTTCTTGCCGCTGGGCAGGCCGCCGACCAAAGCCACAGACGGCTCGGCCTCGCGCTGGCCGGTGTTGGTGCCGGGAAGGCCGATCTTGCCAAGCAGAATGGGGATCATGCAGATGGCACGGCAGGTATCCTCGCCGTTGGTATGGCGCTGAGGACCCCAGCCCTGTACGACGAACGGAGCCTCGGCGGAAGCCAGGTCGGCCGCCAAAGAACGGATGGTGTCTGCGGGGATCTGAGTAATTTCAGCAGCCCACTCGGGGGTCTTTTCCACCATGTCATAGCCGGTGCCCATGATGTAGTCCTTGTAGGACTTGTTCTGGCCCTTGGCGGATTCGGGCATGGTGTCCTCGTCGTAACCCACGCAGTACGTATCCAGGAACTCTTTGTCCACCTGATCGTTGGCGATGAATTCATGAGCGATGGCAGAAGCGAGCGCCGCGTCGGTGCCGGGACGAATCGGCAGCCACTCCTCGGGATGTCCCGAGGCGCTTTCGTTCATGCGGTAGTCAATATTGACGATCTTGCCGCCGCGACCCTGAACAGCCTCGCGCACGCGAGCGAAATCCCAGACGATGTTCGCGCCGCCCATGCGGGTTTCCGCCGGGCTGTTGCCGAACATCACCACGAGGTCGGAGTTGGCCTCGGCCTCGGTCATCGAGGACGCGTACACGTCATCGTAAGGGGAGCACTCTTCACCATACATGAACGGCAGGGCCGCAGAAATCATGTTGGTGGAATAGTCGTAGCTGCGCTTCAGATAGCCGCCCAGCAGGTTGAGCAGACGCGAAGACGGATTGCCCGTCGCGGAATACATGCCCGTCGCATAGTTGACGTAGATGGCGTCGTTGCCATACGTGTCGATGGTGTACTTCAGCTTGTCGGCGATGGTCTGGATGGCCTCATCCCAGCTGATCTGCTCGAACTTGCCTTCGCCGCGCTTGCCGACGCGCTTCATAGGATACAGCAGGCGGTCGGGGCTATTCAGCCAACGACGCATAGAACGGCCGCGCAGGCAGGCACGCGCCTGAAGGTTGATATCTCCGGTGTTGTCAGACTCCATGTAGACGACTTTGCCGTCTTTGGAGTGCCACTGGAATACGCAGTTGCCGCCGCAGTTCACGTTGCACTGGCTCCATGCGATGGTTTCTTCGGCAGCTGCGCCGGTGCTTCCCTCTTCGCCTTTCGGAGCACAGCCGTACATGGAAGCGCCGCCGAGCAAGCCAGCACCAGCAACGGCGCCCGCGAAGGTGCCCTTCACGAAATTGCGTCGCGAAACTGCATGCTTCTTGTTCTCAGTAGTCATACATTCCCCCTCTCGTGTTTAGACCATCATCTGGTCCCTATGAAAAGGAAGATACCTAAAATGCCTGATGAAAGCATCACACCTCACATGTGATTTCATCCCCTACGTCCCTGATGCGCTTGCATATCTTCCCGAGCATTGCCAAACTTACGGCATGAGCGAAAGGACGCCCTTTTGAACCGTACACTTCTCAAGCCGCACGTATCGAGCATCGGCTACGCCATCTTCCTCGTCATCAACGCCGCCCAGATATGGGGCGGCATCTTTCCGTTTTTGCCGAAAGATTTCCAGACCGATGAAGTAACGCTGACGTTCTACCTCTCCCAGACACTTTCTTTCTGCGCCGCCTTCATCGCGAGCACGCTCGGTTCCTACTACTTTCCCAAACAGGCGCGCCGCATGCTTGTCACCCTCAGCACCGCCATGGTCTTCTCCGGATCGTCATGCATCATCGCCGCCATGTACTTGCCCGTGTACACGCTTCTTTTCATTCTTGCGGGCGGCGTGTTCCTCGGCGTGGGAACCGCAGGGCTGTTCATGCTTTGGCAGCGCTATTTCTCCTCCATTCCCAGCGAGGCGTGCAATTACCGCCTTGCGCTCGGCACGGTCTTCGCGAGCGTGTGCTATTTCGCCCTGTACGTCGTACCCACCGCGCTTACGGCGTTTCTGGTTCCCCTTGTCTTTTTGCCTATCTGCGCGCTGTGCCTTTCGCTTGCTGTGCGCGAAATGACTTTCGACCAGCCGATGTTCGAGGATATCCCCCGAGAGCATCCACAGGTCTACCTCCAACTCCTCAAGGACTCCCGGGCGGATGCTCTCTGCGTCGGGGCCATTGCGTTTTCAAGCGGACTGGCGCGCGGCGTGGCAATCATCAATCCCGCCGTATCGGACGTGGTGAACTCCGCCTCCATGACGGGGTCTTTGATAGCCGGCCTGATTCTGCTGGCGCTGTGGCTGGCTTCATCGGTTCGCTTCGGTCTTCGCACCATCTTTCGAACGGTCTATCCCGTCATCATTACTGGACTGCTGCTCTTCCCCTTCATGCATCATGCGGGCTTGAGCCTGTTCGCGGGTCTGACGTACATGACGTTTTCCCTCATCCTGCTGATTATGATGATGCAGTGCGCCCAAACATCCCGAGACCGCGGCACAAACCCCGTGTTCGCATACGGCTTTTTCGGAAGCGTCACATATGTCATGCAGAGCGCTGGCTTTCTCCTGGGGTGGTTCGCGAACGACGTGACGATCTTCGGCGTCGAGCAGGTAACGCTGCTCTCGCTCATAGCCGCTTACGTACTTGGTATGGCGCTTCTTGCATCCACGGGCTCTTTCGCCGGGCAAGCAACGCCCGAATCGGCAAGCCAGATCGAATTTACCGCCACTACCGCACGCAGCAAGGAAAAGGCCTCGACGGCCTCAGAGAAAAACGCTGGAAAAACGAGGAAGCCGAAGAAAGCCATCGCAAGCGACGGGCACGTCATCACCGACCGTCTTTCGAAGCAGTGCTTGGTCGTGAAGGTGCAGTACGGCCTTTCCTCGCGCGAAACCGAGGTCATGGAACTTATCGCGCGCGGCCGTTCCATGGCCGCCATTGCCGAGGACCTCTTCATATCGGAGAACACGGTTCGCACGCACTGCAAGCACATCTACGGAAAGCTCGACATCCATTCGCGCCAAGAGCTGAGCGATCTGGTGTCGAATACGGAGCTGTAAGGATGCGTTCCTAAGGACGAAAGCGGAAACGCGAGCATGCGGGGCATATTGTCCTGCCCTTTTCCTCTTTGAAGAAACGGCCGCATTTTTCACATCGTGCCACATGAATAGGATTGCACGCCAATGCCGGAATCTCCGACGTATGCAATTCCGTCCAGCCTCCCAGATTGCCCTCCGGACAGCTCAGATAGCACAGCCCGCACTGTGTGCAGCGGCTTGCGTCATGGGCCAAAAACCGGGGAACGGAATCGTCCGAGCAGCACGTCCCTTCGGCATCCTCTGCGAAAGACAAAGCGCCGTGCGGGCACATCTTGACGCATATGCCGCAACCGCGACACGCCCCATCTTCCGAAAGGGCCAGCCAGCGAACGACCGGGCGCTCTTCGAGAGGAAGCGATGCCAGCGCATCAAGCAGCATCGCCCGCGAACGGGAGACGGAAGGCAGCTCTTCGTTTCCCGATAAGCGAGCCGTGCCCTCTTTGACGCTGTCGGCAAAGGTCGAGAACAGACGACGCCGCTGCGCCCCCGACGCGCGGCCTTGGGCGTGCTCTTGCGCCAGTGCGGCTGGAATGCGGGGAAACACGCGGCGAGAAAACTCTTCGGACCCGTAGAAATCCTTGACGCGGCGAATCGTCTCCCTCAAACACGATGCCGCCTGGACATCGGGACAGGTTTTACAGGGGCCGGTTTTAAGAACAACGGGGATGCGCAGTGCAACTGCGGCAATTTCATCCCAGGAAAGCGAAGCAAGGCAGGAAAGCACCGCATCC
>USEQ01000093.1 GCA_900553655.1 uncultured Slackia sp.
CGCCAGAAAAGATCCGGGTAACAGACGGCGGGAAACACGTCATGGGCCTTCATGCGTTCGTCGCCGTTGTTGGTACGAAGCTGCAAGAACTCGGGAAGGTCCTTATGCCACGCATCAAGATAAACCGCCGCCGCACCGGCGCGCATGCCGAGCTGATCGACCGCGACCGCCGTGTCGTTGATGATGCGAATCCACCGAATGACGCCGCCCGCCGCGCCTTCGAAGCCGCGAATCATGCCGCCCGTTGCGCGCACTTTGCCGAGGTACATGCCCATGCCGCCACCGAATTTGCTCACCTGGGCAAAGTTGTCGATGCTGCGATAGATGCCGTCAAGGCTATCGGGCACGGTGTCGATAAAGCAGCTGGAAAGCTGATGATGGGGCTTGCGAGCGTTAGACATGGTGGGAGTCGCCATGGTGACTTCGAGCTTGGAAAGCATGTCGTAGAACTTTCGCACCCAGCCCATGCGGTCGCTTTTCTCTTCCATGGCAAGATGGAGGGCAATCCCTAAAAACATCTCTTGCGGGCTTTCTATGGCCACATGCTGGCGCGTCGTGATTACGTAGCGCTTCAGAAGCAGGTCGAGGCCCGAATAGGTAAACAGCTCGTCGCGCTCGGGCCTCAAAAAGCCTTCCGCCTCTTCGATTTCCGCACGCGTATAGTGCTGCAGGATATACGCGCCGTAGAGGTCTTGGTCGGTAAGCCAGACAATCTTGCCGTAAAGCGTCGAGATTCCGCGAGAAGCGCAGTTGCGCGCCAGTGCGCGACGGAAGGAGAAAAGCAGCGTTCGAGCGGCCACGAATTCCCATTTCGGAGCTTCCTGCGTAGTCAGCTCCACCGCGGCGCGTGTCAGAGATTCAAGACGTTCGTCGATGGACATATCGGGTTTGATAAAGCTCTTGAACTTGGCCGAAAGCGCCGAAAGCGCGTATTCGTCGCCGGGAAAATCCTTCTGGACCTTTGCCAGGCAGGAGTCGAGCTTAAGACGCTCCTCCTCCGCTTCGACGTCGGAAAGGCTGCATTGCCCCATGACCGCGTCCACGATGTCCGACCGAATGCCGCGAAGCTCTGCGCGCTTGTGCCTGTAGAGGATATACGCCTTCGCTTCGGCGAAATACCCCTGCTTCATCAGGGATTCCTCGACGATATCCTGGATATCTTCCACCGACGAGGCCCCGCGCGCGGCCATCTCCTCCTCCACAAAGGCAAGAAGCGCCGCAAATACATCGTCTTGAGCGGATGACCCCACGTCGGAGAACGCGCCCTTCATCGCCGCCACGATCTTATCGCCGTTATAAGGTTCCTTCGCCCCGCTTCGCTTTATTACTTCAATCATGCCTACCAGCCTTACTGCAGTGTTCGCTTCTTCTAATTGATACTATTTTAGAAACATTTTAAGCGATAAAAGAGCCAGCACCACACAAAGGCTTCAAGCATTGCTCAAATCAGCAGAATCACACGAATGGGGTCCGTTGTTTAGCCTATCGTCAGCCAAGCATCTTAGCAGCCATCGGCCGTTAGACCATTCGCACGACCGATCGACAGCTTCGTCTACGCGCTATAGTTTCTCTAAAAAAAGGAAAACGCAGCCATGAGCTGCGTTTTCCCTCTCTATGACTCACCGTCGGCTTCGGTTTATGAGCGAATGGCATCGCCTCGAAGGCGACGCATATACCGAAGCAAGGCGGCGTGCGAAGTGAAAGACCAATCGGCGGAATGCAAAATCTATTCCCCTACATGGCCCATGTCCTTGCCAGCGTATTCTTTCGCAAGCTTGAACTGAACAATACCGGCAATGACGCAAATCACTATCATGTAGATACCTGCAGAATACATATTGCCCGTGCTGTCGATCAGGAACGTGCATACCATGGATGCCGTACCGCCGAAAATCGCGTAGCCGATATTCGATCCGAGCGCGGCGCCCGTATACCGAACGTCAGTCGGGAACAATTCCGCCTGGTAGCACGCAATAGTACCGTCGTTGCACGCCATGCAGACACACAGGATAAGCTCGCCTGCCATAACCAGAGCAAACGACTCAACCTGCTGAACCAAGAACCATGCAGGAATGCTCAGCACGATAAACAACGCGCATGCGGCAAGGAGCATCTTGCGACGTCCTACATGGTCGGACAACCAAGACGTGGCAAACAAAAGCAGGATATAGCACAGAAGCGTGATGTCGGTTGCCGCCTGGGCAGCCGCCGCATCCATTCCAGCATATTGGGTCAAATACGTCGGAAGGAATGTAAGAACGACATAGAAGCCAATGGAGTTCACCATAGTTGCGGCGATGGAGCACAACAGGCTCTTCGGGTGCTCCTTAATGACCTTCATAAGAGGCTGGTTGGCAGCGGGTTTGTCAGAGCGGTCGCGAACCGCAGCGTTTTTATAGACGGGAGCATCCTCGAGTTTGGTACGAATCCAATGGGCAATAAGGCCCAGAGGGCCGGCGATCAAGAACGGAATACGCCAACCCCAAGCGAGCATGTCGGCCTCTCCGAGAGTAGCCTTGGCAATAAGGGCAACGGTAGAACCGACCAGCAAACCGGTAGCGGTAGACGTAGGAACGAGCGAGCAGTACTTTCCTCGCTTATTGTTCGGAGCGTACTCGGCCAAAAAGACCGCAGCGCCTGAATACTCGCCCGCAGCGGAGAAGCCCTGAAGGGTCCTCAGCACAAGAAGAGCGATCGGAGCAAACCAGCCCGCCACGGCGAACGAGGGCAGGCAGCCAATGAGAAACGCAGCGCCTGACATCAAGAAAATGGAAACAGAAAGAGCCCATTTGCGCCCTTTCTTATCGCCGAGGCTTCCCCAGAAAATAGCGCCGAGAGGACGCATCAAGAAGCTGATGGCGAAAACGGCAAACGTCATCAACGTGCCCGATGCGCCAGCATCGGGGAAAAAGACAATGCCGAGGGTGACGGCAAAATAAAGATACGTAGCGAAGTCGAACCATTCGATAAAGTTTCCGAGAAACGATGAAATGGCTACCTTCTTAATGACAGCCCGGTCTGCGAGAGGCGAACCGTTAGCTGTTTGTACGTTGGATGTCATGATAATCCCCTAAGTCATGAACGGATTCGCCAACGCAATCGGAAACATGCAAACAAGAGAGGGAAAGCATGCGTATCTCCTTACAAAGCAGTCGAACATTGGAATTGATTGCGGAGCAAAACCCTGTGTGAAGCGGCCCCTCCGCCGCGTTGCAAAGGGGCCGCGGCAATAACGCTCTCGCGCTCACCTTTATGCGAATTCGCGCTTGATGGCCTCGACCATGTTCTTCACGGCAACGTCACGCAAGATGACGCCCTTTTCGCGCGAAGAGGCGCCCGGGTGAGACAGGCAGCCCGAAGGCGGCGTGTAATCGGCAATGATGGGCAGCACGTCGTAATTCGGAAGCTCCGCCGGAAGCCCGGTGTAAAGCTCGCCGTCAATAGCGTCCATATCGACAAGGTCAGGGTAGAACAGCAGCATGAGAGACGTCTCCATAACGCCCGCATGCTCGAGGTCCCAGCCGGTAAAGCCGTCGGGATACAGCTCCGCAATCGTCTGATCGTCAACGAAGTCCCAATAAGAAAGAAGCTGAATCTTCACATCGTCGATGCCATTGGCGCGAGCCTTCTCCAAGGCAAGCTCCGCGCCTTCGAAAATGAACTGGTAGTTCTCATAGTGCCCGTTCATGAAGACAATCTTGCGAGCGCCGTGAACGATGATGTTGTAGACAATGTCGCGCGCAAGCATGATAAGCGTCTGGCCGCTCAAGCTCGTGGTGCCAGAAAGATGGAAGCCGCCGCCAGAACGCTGCTGGGAGCGATAACCGTAATTGATAGGGGCAGAAACGATGCCCTCAAGCACCCCTTCTTCAACAAGCGCTTCAGCAGTGGCGCCAGCCATAGCCTTGGTCAAAGCGGCATCTACGCACATCGCCATATGCGAACCATGCTGCTCGAGAGCGCCAACGGGAACGAAAACGACAGCGTCTTTCTTCAGTTTGTCGCGATAGGTGAATGCGTCCATTTCCTCCATGTATACCGTCTTTTTCATGGAGACCTCCTTCAATCAAGTAGTGCGGCAAACCGAAGGTTCGCCGCACGCAAGAACGTCTTATTAGTCGATGTATTCCATCTGAAGCTTGCTGGCGCGCGTGACGAATGCATGCTCCGCCTCCGCTCCGCCCGCAATAAGTTTGCGGAGAATGACGCGCTTAAGGCGCGGATACTCGTTGATGCCGTACCATGCAAACGCTGTACCGCCGATATATGCTTCAACGATGCTATGAACAGGGAGTTCGGCGTCGCGCTCTTTGTCGAGAGCAAGATATTCGTCGATTTCTTCAGCGCACAGGCTGCGAATGACCTCGGAGCTGATCTCCAAGTCGCGTGCAAGCTGCGAAACCTGGTAATCGACCTCGACATCGTCCGCATGAGGGAAATACGTGACGTCGTACGTCACCGCATTGACGCCCGACGCCTTGGCGAATCCCAGAAGATCCTCCAAAGCGACAATCTGAACATGCTCTTCGGTACGCTCGGCGATATCGAGCTCGGCAGGAAAGCCCTGCATGCCTTTTTCCCCGAGTACGTTTGCGAGTTCTTTCTCGTTAAGAGCCGCCTGAAAATCGACGGAGCTAACGACGTGCGTGAGATTTTTCGTAATCTTCATTGACGCACCTCTTTTCTCTTCAGAGGCGTCCTTCGCCAAGCATGCGCGCACAGCTCGGGACGCCCGAATAACTTCGATACGCTGCAGATGCGTTCTTCGGCGGCTTTCGCATCGAACGGAAGCCGCCGGGATGATTCGTCAAGAACCGAAGGCTACTTCAGACCTTCTTTCTCGGATTCCTCCTCGATACGTGTCGCAAGGTTTTCGCGTATCTCGGCTTCCTTCTCTATCTTTTCGCCCTTTGCACCAGCGGACTTCGTGGAGAAGACGACCTGAGAAACGCCGCCGGCGATGATCAAGGCGCCACCGATAACCTGGAAGGCAGTCATGGTCTCGCCGAAGAGGAACAGGCCGAGCAGCGATGCCATGATGGTTTCCTGATAGGAAATGGCAGCGAGCTCGCCAGCCTTCAAACGCTTCGTAGCGTGAGTCAGCAGATAGAATGCGCCGAAGCCCGTGATGAGAGCAGCAGCGATCAACCATGCCCAGGAGGAGCCGTCCATGGTGAACAGGTTCCACGGATGCGTAATGATCTGACCAGTCGCGTCGAACTGCGTTACACCATTGATCTTCTCGGGATAAGAAAGCGGCTGCAGGAAGAAGTGATGCCAAACGAGCAGCACGAGGATGGAAAGCGAACCGAACAGGAAGTTCCACCAGGAACGAACGTTGGAATCGCAGTCCTCGCGATAGCGAGAGAAGAACAGGTACAAGCCGTAGGCCACGCCGGAGGCCAGGGCGATGGCGTTGCCGAAGGTGTAGGCGGGGTCAAGATCGAGGGTCAGGCCCTCCGGGGTCACGATGCCCACGATGAACAGCATGCCCACCACCACAGCCACGATGCACAAGATGCCTTTCCAGTCGATCTTCTCTTTGAGGAAGATCGCCGCGAGAACCGTGGAATAGATGGGACCGGTGTAGATGAGGAACGACGCGTTGGCCAGCGTCGTGTACTGAGTAGACAGACAGTACAGGCCCGACAGCAACCCGAGGAAGATGCCGGAGAGAAGCATCGTGCCCGAGAAGCGCGTGGTTTTCACCTTCTTGAATCCCCCGATAAACAGGAAGACGATCGATAGTGCGATAAGCCCTGCGAAATTACGCCAAAACGACACAAAGTCGCCCGGAGCGTCGATAAAGCGCGTGAATGCCCCGATGCCGCCCATCAGCGAGGAGGAGGCGAACATCATGATGAATCCGATGAGCTTGTATTTT
>USEQ01000094.1 GCA_900553655.1 uncultured Slackia sp.
GGTCCGTGCGCCAATCTTCTTCTTGCGGTGGCCGCGGCCGTCGTGGCCTGGCTTTTGTACCCTGCGGCGCCCGAGCTTGCTGCGGAAAGCCAGGTATTCTTCTATTTCTACGCGTTATTCTTGCCGATGTTTTCCCTGGTGAATCTGTATCTGATGTTTTTCAACCTGATACCTATCCCACCGCTTGACGGCTCGAGCGTCATCGCGCTGTTCCTGTCCGATAAGCAGCTCTCGAAGTATTACCGAATCCAGCAGTACGCGCTCCCCGTTTTCATGGTGGTCGTCGTCTTGGTGCCCTACATCTTTCATTTTAATCCTATCGGCATATACCTCGATTTCACGGCGGGCAATCTTGCGCATCTGCTCTTCCCGTTCCGTTTCTAGGATGTCGCATGTCGTATCGCGTTCGCATAGATAGCTTCGAGGGGCCTTTCGACCTTCTGCTCTATTTGGTAAACCGCCAAAGGGTGGATATCGGTTCCATCTCGGTGGCGCAGGTCGTTGACCAATACGTCGCCTACGTCGATCGCATGCAAAAGCTCGACCTCGATGTTGCCAGCGATTTTTTGCTTGTGGCGTCGACACTGCTCGAGATCAAGGCGTCTTCGCTTATCCCGCAGGAGCAAGACGAAGTGCAAGATGAGCTCGAGGAGCTATCTCCCGGCGAGGCGCGCGATATTCTCATCGAACGTCTCATCAGATACAAGCAGTTCAAGAACGCATCCGTTTCTCTCGGCGCCCGTTTCGAGCTTGAGGGCAGGATACATCCTCGCGTGGCGGGCCCTGATAAGGAGTTCCTCGGCCTGATGCCGGACTACCTCGAGCACACATCTCTCGATTCTCTCGGCCTGCTCGCCGCCGAGGCTATAGCGCGCCGCGACGTCTTCCTTCTCGAAAGCGAGCATATAGCGGCGAAACCCATTCCCGTCGAAACCCACGTGCGGGCCATTCACAGGCGCATCAGCGCTCGCAAGCACATGATGTTCAGCGAGCTTCTCGAGGGCGCGCCCACGCTTGCGGTGCGCGTCGTGAGTTTTCTCGCGGTGCTCGAACTCTACAAGCGGACGATGGTCACGCTCGAGCAGGAGGAGCCGTTTTCCGATATAGCCATTGACTTCGTGGAGGGCAGCGGAGAGCTTGTCTTTGACGAGGAGGACGAAAAGGAGTGGTCATGACCTTTGGGGGCCTGCCCGATTCCCATATTCCCGCCGCAATAGAGGCATTGCTTTTCGTGAGCGACGAACCTGTTGGCGCGCTGACGCTCGCCGACATGCTCGAAGTCGACGTGGAAACCGTCCAGAAGGCCCTCGATGCCTTGCGGGAAAGGCTTTCGGACGAAGGATCGGGCGTTCAGCTGAGAGAGGTGGCTGGTGGCTGGCGGCTGTACACGCATCCCCGATACCACGAGCTCATCGAGAAATACGTCATATCGTGGGATACGAGGCGCCTTTCCCAGGCTGCGCTCGAAACGCTTGCCGTCATTGCCTATTGCCAGCCCATTACGCGCGCGGGTATTGCGTCGGTGCGCGGGGTGAACTCCGACAGCCCCGTCAATTCTTTGGTCGAGAAGGGTCTAGTGCGGGAGGCGGGCAAGGACGTCTCGAGCCCTGGGCAGCCCATGTTATATGCTACGACGCGTTCTTTTCTCGAGAAATTCGGCCTCGCTTCGGTTCGCGAACTGCCCGATATCGACCAATTCGCACCCGATGAAGAGAGTCGCGAGCTTATCCGCGAACGGCTGGGCATCACCCGTTCGCAGGCCTATGAGGCCGAGTCCCTTTTCGACGAAGACGAGCTGTCGTTCGAACTGGATTTTCAGAGCGAGGAAGACGAGGGGACTGTGCTCAGTTACGAATCAGCGAAGACAACGGAGGAATGATGACGAAAATGCCGCACAAAGAAGAGGAGCGCATCGTTCCTATGCGCCTGCAGAAGTTTCTTGCACGTTCTGGCGTCGCGAGCCGCAGGGGGAGCGAAGACCTCATGACGGCGGGAAGGGTGCGCGTGAACGGGGAGGTTGTTCGCGAGCTTGGAAGCAAGGTCGACCCTTCGGTCGACGTGGTGACGGTCGATGGCAAGACGGTGCGTCTTTCCGACGAGCCTGTCACGCTGATGCTGCATAAGCCGGCGGGATATCTCACCACGATGTCTGATCCTTTCGACCGTCCGACGGTGGCGGATCTCGTTCCATGCGACCGATATCCCGGGCTGTTTCCAATTGGAAGGCTCGACTTCGACACGACGGGGATTCTCCTGTTCTCGACCGACGGCGAGCTTGGCAATGGCCTTTTGCATCCGCGCAAGCACGTCGATAAGACGTATGAAGCCCATGTAGACGGCGTCGTCCGCGAAGCCGAGATAGCGGCTTTGTGCGAAGGAGTCCTTCTCGATGACGGGATGACACTTCCCGCGGAGGTCGATTTCGTCGATTCGGACGGCTCCACAAGCGATGTGCGTATAACCATTCACGAAGGCCGGAAGCGGCAGGTTCGCCGCATGTGCAGCTTTGTTGGGCACCCTGTCCTGTCTCTTCATCGTTGCAAATTCGGTCCGCTTTGCCTTGATGGTCTGCCCGAAGGGGCGTGGCGCCTGCTCGATGAAGAGCAGGTTGCTTCGCTTCGACGCGCGGCAGGATGCTAGAGAGTGCTAGAATCCCTCTAATGCTTGTTTTAGCATGGATGGACCAAGGTGAGGAGCGATTATGGATACGCACGGCAATTCGATTACCATTGCTGCTCTCGAGGGGCCTTTGATGGGAAGCGTGCGCGTCCCTGGCGACAAGAGCATCTCCCATCGTGCCGTTCTTTTCTCGGCGATGGCGCAGGGTACGTCTCGGCTGTCGGGGGTTCTCGACTCAGACGACGTACGCTCCTCCGTTCGCGCCGTGCAGCAGCTCGGCGCTTCTGTCAGCCTTGATAAAATGGCGGACGGAAGTCTTGCGGGCGGCATCACGGGGTGGGGACCGGAGGGCCCGAAGCAGCCCGATGCACCTATCGATTGCGGCAACTCGGGAACGACCTCTCGACTCCTCATGGGTATTCTTGCTCCTTGGGAATGCAGGGTGACGCTTACGGGGGACGACTCCCTGCAGCGCCGGCCTATGCGTCGCGTCACAACTCCGCTTGTTCGCATGGGCGCCCGTTTCTATCCCGAGGATAGAGACATCTTGCCTCTTGAGGTTTGCGGGACGAAGAGCCTTAAAAGCATAGAATACGATTCGCCGGTCGCATCGGCGCAGGTTAAGACCGCCGTGCTCCTTGCGGGCGTTTTCGCGCAGGGAACAACCGTCGTCACCGAGCCCGCACCGTCGCGAAACCATACCGAGCTCATGCTTCCTCTGTACGGCGTGAGCACGACCGCGGCTTCGGGCGTGGGCGGCGTCGAGGGTCCCGCCGCCATGCATGCGTGTGAGATCGACGTTCCGGGAGACCCCTCTTCTGCGGCGTTTCTTGCCTGCGCTGCGGCCCTGGTCCCCGGCAGCGCCATCCAGATTGAAAACGTCTCCCTCAATCCCGCTCGAATAGGGTTTTTGCGCACGCTGGAACAGATGGGCGTCGATGCATCGCGCCGAAGCGTAGGCTCTGCCGGCAAAGAGCTTTCGGGCATCATTTCGGTTCAGTACTGCGAGAAGCTTCACGGGTGCGAAGTCCCGGCGGAAAAGATCGCCTCGCTCGTCGACGAAGTTCCCGTTCTTTCGCTTGTCGCCGCCCATGCGCACGGCGTTACGGTTTTTCGCGGCGTCGAAGAGCTGCGTCTCAAAGAGACCGATCGCGTCGCCGGCATCATCGAAGGGCTTTCCCTTCTCGGTGTTAACGCATGGATGGACGGAAACGATTTGTATATCGAAGGCGACCCCGATTTGAAAGTTCCCGAGGGTATCGTGTTCGACTCCAAAGGGGACCATCGTTTCGCCATGACATGGGCTCTTGCGGGTCTTACCGGCGGCGGAGCGCCTGTGCAGGTTCGCGGCTTCGAGAGCGTGTCGGTGAGTTATCCTGGTTTTATGGAGGATATTCGCTCCTTGGTCCGCGTCTCCTAGCAAGAGCTGGTATGTATAATCGTCACGTGCGCTCAGGCGGCTATGCCGTCTGAGCTTGCATGCTGTTTTTGTCAAGAAAGGCATTTCATGATCATTGCTATCGACGGCCCCTCCGGCGCCGGCAAATCAACCGTCGCAAAGGCGGTTGCGACCAAATTGGGGTTCAACTGCCTGGACACGGGCGCCATGTATCGCTCCGTTGCCTGGTATGCTCTCGAGCACGGAATCTCGCTCGACGACGCTTCGTCTCTCGGTGATATTGCCGCAAGCAGGCCCATCTCCTTCGGACACTGCGAAGGAGATCCTGTTCCGAGGCGCGTTTTCATCGATGGGGAGGAAGTTACTGACGCCATTCGCACCGCCGATGTGGACAGATCGGTCAGCACGGTTTCCGCCCAGCCTTGCGTTCGGGAGGCTCTTCTTGAGCAGCAGCGCCGGATAGCCTCTGAGGGAAACTATGTCATCGAAGGGCGCGACATCGGGACGGTTGTTTTTCCCAATGCCGAGCTGAAGGTGTTTTTGACGGCCAGCAACGAAGAGCGGGCCCGTCGTCGCGTGCTTCAAAACGAACAGCGCGGTGTGGGGTCGGTTGATTTCGAGGAGGTTCTCGCAGACATTATTCGACGGGACGAGCTTGACTCGAGCCGCCAGAATGCGCCGCTTGTCGCCGCCGAGGATGCCCTGCTTCTCGATTCGACTGGCCGCGATATAGCGGATGTGATCGAAGAGATATGCGAACGTGGCGCACGCGCGCGCGAAGCGTAGGAACAGAGATGATTTCGTATAAAGACTTGTGGGATATGCCCATGACGGCCGAAAGCGCCGCTCGCCAGGGCTCGGATGCGAAACCCATCCCCCATGCCGTCGGCAATGTCATCTACGCCGTTTTGGGCTTGATATTCAAAGTTGCCTTTCGTTACAGAGTGGTGGGCATCGACCATGTCAGAAGCTTTTCAGACGGCAGGGGGTGCGTCGTTGCCGGGAATCATGTGTCGTATCTCGACCCTGTTTTCCTGTGGCTTGCCGCTCGTCCCTCGCAGTGGATTCGTTTCATGGCCCGCGACAACATGTTCCAAAACGCCAAAGGCCTTGCGGGGCAGGTGATCGGTCGCGTGGGGGCTTTTCCCGTAAAACGCTCGAGCGCAGACCGCTCGGCCATCAAGCGAGCGGCGTCTATGCTCAAGCGAGGCGAGCTTGTCGGCATTTTTCCCGAGGGAACGCGCAGGGGGCGTGGTTCGGCTGTGCCCGAGCTTCACAGCGGCGTGGCCTTCATCGCGCGCATGGGCAAGGCCGCCATCGTACCCTCGAGCGTTCGCAGGGTAGACGAGGTGAAACCGAAAGGGAGCGTCCTTGTGCACTTCCCCCGCATTACCGTAGTCTTCGGAGAGCCGGTGTACCTGGAGGATTTCGATTTTCTTCCCAAAGAAGATAGGCTCGACGCCGTATCGTGGTATGTCATGAGGGAGTGCTACGCGCTTTCTCGCGATGTGGCGCGAGAAGACGTAGATATGAATGAGTTGTTTCCGAATTCACGAGATTTTTCGCACGAGCTCGAAGGGCGCGTGCTTTCAAGGAAGGAACGGTAGCCGATGAAGGTCATTCGCGCCAAGCATGCCGGCGTTTGCTACGGTGTTGAGCGTGCTCTCGACATGGCGGTTGCCGCCATGATGGACGAAGATAGCACCTATACGTTGGGGCCTTTGATCCATAATCCTAAGGTGGTCGAAGAACTTCGCGAGCGCGGAGTCGAAGTGGCGGAAAGCGTCGACGACCTCGAAGAGGGCATCGTCGTCATTCGGAGCCACGGCGTCGAGCCTCAGGTTCTTT
>USEQ01000095.1 GCA_900553655.1 uncultured Slackia sp.
CTTCCTAGGCTTAATGCCGACGGAGGATAAATACGCCTCCCATTTCATGAACGAATCCTCGCTGATGGCATGCTCCATCTGGCACGCTTCGTAATTCGCCGTTTGCTGGTCTATGCCAATGACCTCTGCGAGAAAACGGTACAACAGGTTATGGCGACGCCATAAGGCCTCGCCATAAGAACGGCCCTTCTCTGTCAAGGTTATATCGCCGTAATAAGGCTGTTCCACATAACCTTTTTCCTTGAGGTTCGATATGGCCTTCGAGACCGACGCCTTCGAAACGCCCAGCTTGGTCGCCACATCGACAGCACGAACAGAAGAGCCGCTCGCCTCGGCCAAGTCGACCATGGCCTCGAGGTAATCCTCGAGCGAATGGCTCAAGGCCTCGCTGCGAGACTCCAGGACGGTCATCGTTTTCGCTTCAGACATCGGGCCCTCACTCTCAGAATCGGTACGCGGTTCGTTCGCTACACCATATCATATCGCACGAAAAAGCCCGCCCCCGATAGATGGGAGGCGGGCACGCGAATCACAGCCGATTGCGCGGGAAAGCGCCCATCGCAAAGCTTCGCCGAACGAAATTGGAATCACGGACGGTTCAGAGCGGCTCGACAAGAATCTACGACGAAATCTTCGAGCCGCCCTCAACATCGCGCTTCATTGCCTCGACCATGGAGTGCGCAGGGCACGATTCGGAAGAAGACGCCGAATGCGAAGCGGAAGAGCACGCCGAGCACGAACCCGATCCGCACGACCCGCAGTGTTCCTTGCATCCGCACATGCCTTTCTTGCGAAAGGAACGGATGGAAAGACACACGCACGCAATAACGACGGCAAGAACCAAAGCGGTAGACACGTTCACAAGATTCACTGATCCTTTCCGTAAGCGGGAACGAGGCGGACGTTCTTCTGGCATTTATCCTCGAAGCGCGGCATGGGCCTGAAAATCTGAAACAGCATGCCCGCCAAAACAATTACAGCGAATGCCGTGGCGATGGTAAAGCTGCCCGTGGAGAAGAACATCCCGAACTGATAAATCATCAAAGCGACAGCATACGCGAACACAGTCATGTACCCGATAGCGAACCAGGTCCACTTGGCAGACGCCATCTGGCGGCGAATGGTGCCGATGGCAGCGAAACACGGAGCGCACAGCAGGTTGAATGCGCAGAATGCCATAATCGCGGGGGCGCTGCCGCCCATCATGGCGCCGAACGCCTCCCACATACCGGGGTCAGCCTCGCCCGCATCCCCAAGGCTGGTGATGATGCCCACCGTGGCGACGACGTTCTCCTTAGCGACGAGCCCCGTGACCGACGTGGCGACAGACTGCCAATCGCCGAATCCAAGAGGTGCGAAAAGCGGAGCCAGGATGCTTCCGAGCATTGCCATGAAGCTGTACTGGATGTAATCGTCCATCTCGGAATCAAGCAAAGTGAAAGATCCCTCGTAGAAGCCGAAGTTCATCAGGAACCAAATGACGATCGTGGACAGGAAGATAATCGTACCGGCTTTGATGATGTAGCTGCGAACACGCTCCCACATGGCCATCAATACCGAGCGAACCGTAGGAAGATGATACTGGGGCAGCTCCATGATGAACGGAGTCGCCTCTCCGGCGAACATCCTCGTCTTACGCAGCATGATTCCCGAGATAACGATCGCAGCGACGCCCATGAAGTAGAACATCGGCGCAACCCACCACACATCATCGGAGACCTGGCCGGCCAAAGCTCCGAAGACAAGAGCGATGATGGGAAGCTTCGCACCGCACGGAATCATCGTGGTAGTCATGATGGTCATGCGGCGGTCTTTCTCATTCTCGATGGTCTTGGTGGCCATGACGGCGGGAACGCCGCAGCCCGATGCGATGAGCATGGGAATGAAGCTCTTGCCGGACAATCCGAACTTGCGGAAGACGCGATCCATGATGAAGGCAACACGCGCCATGTAGCCGCATCCCTCGAGGAAAGACAGCATAAGGAAGAGAATGACCATCTGGGGGACGAAGCCGATAACAGCGCCGACGCCGGCCACGATGCCGTCGACAACGAGGCTTTGCAGCCAAGCCGCGCACCCTATGGACTCGAGCGCATCCGAAACAATCGGCGTCAAGCCAGGAATCCACAGGCCGAACGCGGAAGGATCGGGCTCTTCCTCCGACAGCTGGTCGACAAGCGCGTCATCGCCCGCCGCCTCAGCCTCCGCGACGCTCTCCTCCCACGAAGCGACCGCTTCCTCATACGCGGCGCCGCCTGTATAAAGCCATCCGTCGCCTGAAATGCCGTCATTGGCCCAATCGGTCACAACGCCGCCTCCAACAGACACGGCAAGGTAGTACACGAGCGTCATCACCAGAACGAAAATGGGCAGTCCGAGCCAACGGTTCGTGACCACGCGGTCTATCTTCTGCGTCAGCGTCATGCCTTTCGCAGACTTCTTGAACGCGCCGTCGACGACATGGGCTATAGCGTCGTAACGCTCCGAAGTCATGATGCTTTCCGCGTCATCGTCGAAGCGGCCCTCGACGAAAGCCCTGACCTTCGAAGCGCGTTCGAGTGCATCGGCCGAAAGCGAAAGCGCATCGATCGTTCGCCTTTCCCCCTCGAAAACCTTGATGGCATTCCAGCGAAGCAGATGCTCAGGAGAGAATTCCTTGATGCATTCCTCAATCTTGCCCAGAGCATCCTCTACTTCCGCATCGAAAGAAAAGGACGGGGTCGCAGGCTGCTTCCCCTTCGCGAGGGAAACGGCGACGTCGACTAAGTGCTCCAAACCTTCGTTTTTCAGCGCACTCGTTTCCACGACGGGACATCCAAGCTGTTCGGAAAGCTTCTCCGGATAGACGACATCGCCGTTTTTCCTCACAAGGTCAGACATGTTCAGGGCGACGACGACAGGCAGGCCTAAATTGACTATCTGCGTGGTCAAATACAGGTTGCGTTCAAGATTCGTCGCGTCCACCAGATTGACAATGACATCGGGGCGTTCCTCGATCAGATAATCCCTGCTCACTATCTCCTCGGGAGAATACGGAGAGAGGGAGTACACGCCGGGCAGGTCGGTGATAACGATGCCTTTATCGCCTTTGTAATACCCTTCTTTCTTCTCCACCGTTACACCCGGCCAATTGCCAACATACTGAGCCGACCCTGTCAACACGTTGAACATGGTGGTCTTGCCGCAATTGGGATTGCCCGCAAGCGCTATTCGTATCTGCATGCTTATCCCTTTCTTTAAGTTGCCTTTAGCTAACTTATATGCTGAAAAAATGCCACGTCCGTGGCCGGCGGGTCAGCGAACGCCTTCTCTCGAAACACGCATCCGCCGATAAACCCGAAAGCGAAAACGCCATGCGATACGCCCTCTACGCGATACGCTCCACAAGCACGTTCTCCGCCTCGCTTTTCCGAAGCGACAGCTCGTATCCCCGAACCGTGACTTCCAACGGATCTCCGAGCGGAGCAACCTTTCGAACGAAGACTTCGACGCCCTTCGTGATTCCCATATCCATGATGTGACGCTTGATGGCTCCCTCCCCCGAAAGCTTCTTCACGCGGGCGCGCCCGCCAACCGGCACGTCACGCAACGTCATCGCCTGTCCCTGCTCCATCTTCGTTCCTTTCTTTTCGCACAGACCGCCCATGCAGTCTCTCTACCAACCGCATCCAAGACGCTTCGCATCTCGGATGAACGCGACTCGCAACCTCTATGGAAAACAACCGCCTCCGCGATTGTCGATTCGCAATCCATCGAACGCGAGGTCCCGCCGCACGTTAAAGAAGCATCTTTATCTTCAGCGCGACATGGCGGTCCAGGGCGACCTGCGTCCCTTTGACCTCGACAATGAGATTCCCTACCGTCTCGCTCACGACTTTTACGCAAGCGCCTTCGACGAAGCCGAGGTTTTCCAGGTGATGGTGCATCTGCTCGCCCCCGCACACTTTTTCGATTCGAGCCGTATTGCCCGCACCTACGAATGCAAGCGGCAAGAGAGACGTCGCCTCATGCCCGACGCCTTGTTCTTCGCTCCGTCCGATGGAAGCTTCTAAAGCGTCCATAGATTTTTCTACACGCCAAGAAACCAAATCGGACGCCTCCTTCAATCCCGCATCCGCATGAAGCCTCGGCTTCGAAGCGCGCAAGGAGAAAAGGGCATTTCTCGCAGCAGCAATTCCCATGCTTCTTTCACTTCCTAATGTAAGACAAGGGTAACAATGTGACACTGTATCACTTCATCGGAAGAAAAGAAAGCCAAGGGTAACTTTTAATGAAGCCTTAATACAACGCCGCTTTGCAGGGGTCGCCGAGGACGCGGGGTCGAAAGAGGAAGAAGCTAGGTGCCGAAACGTAGGGCGGCACCTAGGAACGACTCCGAGAAACTATGCGACAGAAATGGTGACGCAGCATGCGGCACGCTCTTCCCCCGGTACAAGGGCGTCCTTGCCGCAACGCCCTTCGAACGAATCGAAATCCGCCTCTCGACCGTCGCTCGCCCCAGCGACAGCAGCGTCGTCCTCGTTTTTCACAGCGCCGTCTTGCGCGATCCGTTCGCCTTCCTCGTCGGTTTTCCCGACGACAGTCAGCATGGGAATCCCCACGGCATGCCGCATAGAACCGGGACTCGTTTCCGCGTTGCGAACCGAGCGTGCCTTGCCGGGATCGAGCTCTATCCTTATCGTCACTTCCCTCTTCTCTTTCCCCGACCCCGCGGCCTTCCCTGCCAATTCGCTAACCGGGCCTTCTCCGCTTTTGATGCGCTCTTCTAACGGTGACGGCAGAGCACATCCATCCAGCAGATGGCCCGAATTGCCGTACGACTTCTCGATTCCTGTCTTTCGGTCGGACGCGCAATCGAATTCAAGACATTCGTCTATATCCCAATCTTGCTCGATGTCCCAATCTCGCTCAAGAAGCGAGCTTTTGCGGTCGCTCGCCGCCGTAGTGCCGAAATGCTTGTTGAAATCATGGAGGCACCCGTAGCAAAGCTCCATATCGTCAAAACAACGGGCGTTACAGGTCGGACATATCTTCATGAGCCTCTCCTTTCGACCCCTGCTCCAAAGACCCCGACGACGGAAGGACAAACACCCCATCGCCTATTTCGTACCACTTCCCCGGCTTGGAGGCCCTTTCGATCGTCAGCTTCGCGCGAATGCACCTCAAGCGCCTTCCGGGAGGAACGTTTCTATGGACACCCACGACAATCCCTTCTTTGTCGACAAAGGCGACATCGACGGCCTCGACCATGCCTACGGTATGGACGTCACGGCAAGGTATAAGAGCGACCGTCATTCCCGCCCGAAGCGCTGGGTCTTTCAACCCCCTCATCCGCTCGAACAAGCCCGTTAGAATTGCAAAACTCCTCTGATAATTCAGTGTCGATTCCTTACTGGGATCCATCACACCACCACTCCTTTTCTATACGGACTCACCGTAAAACCGACTTCGTGCGTCAAAGCCGGAACTCGCGCCCCGAACACCGTCGCCTCCGACAGAAACGGAGGCCTGTACGATGCCGTTGCCCTGTATCGGATATGCCCCATAGCCCCGCTTTCAGCTACAACGCTCACTTCGATATGGTCTTTATTCAGGCGTTCTACGACACGCTCCCTGATCTCAGCGGCTCCCGAGTCTTCCCGCCCGTCATCGACTTGCATGCAAACCGCCTCGCGCACAATCTGGTCGAAAGCCGCGCAATCCCCCGCAAACACCAGAGCATTCGCCATGATGAACGCAATGACGGCCACGACCGGAAAGACGAAGGCGCACTCGACGGCCATTCGACCGCGACAACGTCGCCGACGCCTCCGC
>USEQ01000096.1 GCA_900553655.1 uncultured Slackia sp.
GAAGCCGGAGATGCTCGTGCGCGCAAAGCTTCGTGAAGAAGGTCTTTCGGGCTATCGTCTCCAATGGCATGCTCCGGGGCGTCCCGATATCGCGTACCCTGGCAAAAAGGTTGCCTTGTTTATCAACGGGTGCTTCTGGCACCGCTGCCCCCGATGCAAGCCGTCCATGCCGAAAAGCAATCAGGAGTATTGGATTCCAAAGTTCGAGCGCAACGTCGAGCGCGACAGGCGCAACGTCGAGGCTCTTGAGGCGGATGGTTGGCGCGTCCATGTGATTTGGGAATGCCAGCTGAATAAGAAGAATCGCGAAGAGACGTTTTCTCGTTTGATTCCCCAGCTTCGGGTTGAATTGGGGCGAATGATTCCGTCTGATTTCGAGGGGTAGCAGCCGAAAAGCGATTGAAAACCGTCTATTCTTCGGACAATCCTATCGATTCTCTAGGAAATGCGCCTATCTCAAACCGCTTGCCGAAGCGCACGCCCCATGATGGCGATGCGCACGTGCGCGCGCAAGCCGAGCGATACCATGATGCGGTGTATTTCACTCAGGCGATGAAGAAAGCGGCCGGCCTCAGTGGGTCGCGGATGCTTTTTTCTAAGGAGCGCAAACATGACGAGAGAATTCAAGTCGATGGACGGCAATAACGCCGCGGCATATGTCTCGTATGCTTTCACGGAGGTTGCTGGCATTTATCCCATCACCCCTTCCAGCCCCATGGCCGATTTCGTCGACCAGTGGTCCGCGCAGGGCAGGAAGAACATCTTCGGTACGAAGGTCAAAGTGTGCGAGATGCAGTCCGAAGGCGGCGCTGCGGGAACTATGCACGGCTCTTTGGCGGCCGGCGCGCTGACCACATCGTACACGGCGTCTCAGGGTTTGCTGCTCATGATTCCGAACATGTACAAAATGGCGGGCGAGCTTCTTCCTGGCGTTCTTCATGTAAGCGCCCGTACGGTTGCCACCCAGGCTTTGAACATCTTCGGCGATCACTCTGACGTCATGGCATGCCGTCAGACCGGCTTCGCCATGCTTGCGGAAGGAAACGTCCAGGAGGTCATGGACCTTTCCGCCGTTGCGCATCTTTCCGCTATCAAGGGACGCGTTCCGTTCATCAACTTCTTCGACGGTTTCCGTACGTCGCATGAGGTTCAGAAAGTTGCCGTGTGGGATTATGCCGATCTGGCCGAGATGTGCGATATGGACGCCGTTCGTGAATTCCGCGCCCATGCGCTTAACCCCGAGCATCCCTCCATGCGTGGCAGCCATGAAAACGGAGACATTTTCTTCCAGCATCGCGAGGCGTGCAACAGCTACTACGATGCTCTGCCTGCCGTGGTGGAAGATTACATGCATCAGGTCAATGCCAAGCTTGGCACCAACTACGAGCTGTTCAACTACTACGGAGCCGAAGATGCTGATCGCGTCATTGTGGCCATGGGGTCGTTCTGCGACGTTGCGGAAGAGGTCATCGACTATCTGAATGCTCGCGGCGAAAAGGTCGGCCTGGTGAAAGTTCGCCTGTACCGCCCCTTCGTCACCAATAAATTTGTTGCAGCGCTTCCGAAAACGGTCAAGAAGATTGCCGTCCTCGACCGCACGAAAGAACCCGGCGCCGTGGGCGAGCCCTTGTACATGGACGTCATCAACGCCCTTGCCATCGAAGGCGTTTCCGGAATCAAGGTTGTCGGCGGTCGTTATGGCCTCGGCTCGAAGGATACCCCGCCCGCATCCGTCTTCGCGGTGTTCACGGAGCTCGAGAAGGAAGAACCCCGTCGTGAGTTTACGCTCGGCATCGTCGACGATGTGACCGGCCTCTCCCTTCCTGAGGACCCGAACTGCCCGAATACCGCTGCTCCTGGCACGATCGAGTGCAAATTCTGGGGCCTTGGCGGCGACGGAACGGTAGGCGCGAACAAGAACTCCATCAAAATCATCGGCGACCATACGGACAAGTACGTCCAGGCGTACTTCCAGTACGACTCCAAGAAGACCGGCGGTGTGACGATCAGCCACCTGCGTTTCGGCGATTCGCCCATCCGCAGCCCCTACTATGTCAACAAAGCGGATTTCGTCGCCTGCCATAATCCGTCGTATATCACGAAGGATTTCCCGATTGTAAAAGACGTCAAGCCTGGCGGTACGTTTATGATCAACTGCCAGTGGACGCCTGAAGAGCTCGAGCATCATTTGAGCGCATCGGCGAAGCGCTACATCGCCCAAAACGACATTAAGCTCTACACCATCAACGCTATTGACCTTGCCATTGAGATTGGCATGGGCAAGCGCACCAATACCATTTTGCAGTCTGCGTTCTTCTCCCTCGCCGGCGTCTTGCCTCAGGAGGAGGCTATCCGCTACATGAAGGATGCGGCGACGAAATCCTATATGAAGAAGGGTCAAGACGTCGTCGACACCAACCATCGCGCTATTGACGCCGGTGCTACGGCCTATGTCAAAATCGACGTTCCCGCCGCATGGGCCGATGCAGTGGACGAGACGGAACCCGTTGAGCTTGCCGGCAAGTCCAAGCTTGTGAAGATGGTCAGCTCCATCATGGAGCCGGTTGGTCGCATGGACGGCGACAGCCTTCCCGTGTCGGTGTTCACCGACCATGTGGACGGCCAGTTCGAGCTTGGTGCCTCTGCGTACGAGAAGCGTGGCATTGCCGTTACCGTTCCCACTTGGGATGCTTCAACATGCATCCAGTGCAATCAGTGCGCGTTTGTGTGCCCGCATGCCACCATTCGTCCTTTTGCCCTGACTGAGGAAGAGGCTGCTGCGGCTCCCGAGACGACGACGCTTATTCCCGCGAAGGGCAAGACCGCCGCTGGCCTGCAGTACACACTCGCCATTTCTCCGCTCGACTGCATGGGCTGCAACGTCTGCGTGGTTCAGTGTCCTACGAATTCGTTGTCCATGGCTCCTGCGGAAGGCGAGCTCGCTCAGCAGGAGGTCTTCGATTATTGCGTCGCCGAGGTCTCCGACAAGCCGGAAATTCAGGATGCCACGGTGAAGGGCAGCCAATTCAAGCAGCCTCTGCTCGAGTTCTCCGGCGCATGCGCAGGTTGCGCTCAGACTGCGTATGCCCGTCTGGTCACCCAGCTCTTCGGCGACCGCATGTATATTTCAAACGCAACGGGTTGCTCTTCGATTTGGGGCGGTCCTGCTGCCACGTCTCCGTACACGGTGAACAAAGAGGGTCGCGGTCCCGCATGGGCAAACTCCTTGTTCGAAGATAACGCGGAGCACGGTTTGGGCATGCTGCTCGGACAGAATGCCGTGCGCGAGAAGCTTGTCGCCGAAACCGAGCAGCTTCTTGAAAGTGGCGCCGACGACGCTTTGGCCTCTGCGGCGAATGCATGGCTCGATGAGCGTGACAAGGCCGAGGAGAGCAAGGCGGCTGCCGACGGATATGTCGCAGAGCTCGAGCGCGTTATCGCTCAGGGTGTGGCAGATGTCGATTTGGCCAAGTCTATCCTTGCTGACAAGGATTATCTTGCGAAGAAATCCATCTGGATCTTCGGTGGCGACGGCTGGGCCTACGATATCGGCTACGGCGGCTTGGACCACGTGCTTGCGTCGGGCGAAGATGTGAACGTGTTCGTGTTCGACACCGAGGTCTACTCCAACACGGGCGGCCAGGCCTCCAAGGCTTCCAATATCGGCCAGGTTGCGCAATTCGCCGCTGCCGGCAAGGACATCAAGAAGAAGAGCCTTGCCGAAATCGCCATCGCGTACGGCTATGTCTACGTCGCTCAGGTCGCCATGGGTGCCAAGCCTGCGCAGCTGATGAAGGCTATTACCGAGGCGGAGGCTTATCCCGGACCTTCGCTGATCATCGGCTACTCTCCGTGCGAGATGCATGCCATCAAGGGCGGCATGGCCAACTGCATGGTGGAGATGGAGAAGGCCGTCGACTGCGGATACTGGAATCTCTACCGCTACAACCCGGCTGCTCCTGCAGGCAAAAAGTTCACGCTCGACTCCAAAGAGCCCAAGGGCGGATATCAGGAGTTCCTGATGAACGAGGCGCGCTACAGCCGTTTGACGCGCGAGTTCCCCGGTCGCGCCGAAGAGCTCTTCGAGCAGAACGAACGTGCGGCCGTCGATCGCTACGAGCATCTCGTAAAGCTCAAGGAGCTTTACGCTGACGCGTAAGAAGCTTTAGCCTTTGCGCGTGCGGCGTAGATTCTTGTTTGAAAACCCCGCCTCGGATCGTCCGAGGCGGGGTTTTGCGTATCGTGACATTGATCGTAGGCCGGGTCTGTGCCCTTCCGGCCTCGCAGCTGGGCTTTGTGGCGTAAAAAAAGAAAACCCGGACTCTATGCAGAGCCCGGGTTTTCTTCGGATGGCGAGAATGTTATGCAAGAAGCGATTCGACGGCTGCCAGTTTCACGCAGCAGACGAAGACCTCCATCGCCTGTTCGAGTTCCTCGAGCGACGGCAGGGTGGGGGCTATGCGGATATTGGAGTCCTCGGGGTCTTCTTTGTACGGCCACGTTGCGCCCGCTCCTGTCATGGTGACGCCTGCACCTTTCGCCAATGCGACGGTTCTTTTGGCGGTGTTCGGCAACCCGTCGAAGCTGACGAAGTATCCGCCGTCGGGATTGCTCCAGCTGGCGCAGCCGGTGCCGGAGAGTCCCTCTTCGAGCATTCGGGCGACCAATTCGAACTTCGGGCGAATGATTTCGGCATGCTTTCTCATATGTTCCGAAACGCCCTGAGCGTCTTTGAGGAAGCGGACGTGTCTGAGCTGATTGAGCTTGTCGTATCCGACGGTCTGAATGCTTACTCGTTTCTTGATTTCCGCTATGTTCTCTTCGCTTGCGGCAACGGCGGCAATTCCTGCTCCAGGGAAGGTGACCTTCGAGGTGCTGGCGAATTTGAAGTACCTATTTGGGTTGCCGGCTCCTTCGCACGCTTCGGCGATGTCTGCGACATGGGCCTGGCGAGAGTCGTAGAGATGATGCACGCAATAAGCGTTGTCCCAGAAAATGCGAAAATCGCGCGCAGCGCAGGGCATAGACGCGAGGCGTGCGACGGTTTCGTCCGAGTATGTGACACCGCCTGGGTTAGAGTACTGGGGAACGCACCATATCCCCTTGATAGTATCGTTTTCACGGACGAGGGCTTCGACTTCGTCCATGTCGGGTCCGTTTTCGTTCATGCGGACGGGAATCATCTTGATGCCGAAAAGCTCAGTGATTGCGAAATGGCGATCGTATCCGGGAACGGGGCAGAGCCAAGATACGCCTGTAAGCTCACGCCAAGGCTTTTCACCGAGATAGCCGTGTAGAAAACCGTGGCTTACAAGGTCGTACATGATATTGAGACTCGAATTGCCGAAGACGCAGACGTTCTTCGGGTCGTGATCCATGATGGATGCCATCAGCTGCTTTGCCTCGAGAATACCGTCCATGACGCCGTAATTGCGGCAATCGGTGCCATCCTCGGCGAACAGGTCGGACGAAGCGTCTACGGCATTGAGCAAAGGGAGGCTTAGCTCGAGCTGGGCAGAGGCGGGTTTTCCGCGTGCCATATTGAGCGCAAGTTCCTTGGCGCAATGGCATGCGTATTCCCTCTCGAGTGATTCTTTAAGCGCCGTAAGTTCGGCGTGGGTGAGCTCGGCGTAAGACATCGATCCTCCTCTTATCGTGATGGCCGCTCGAAGAGACACTTTAGCACCATAAAGCACTCCTATGCTTTCGGAGGCAACTTTACCGTATAATCGTCAATTGCTTTTGTTCTGTTCGCATGAGAGGAGGGGCAATGTCCGTAGAC
>USEQ01000097.1 GCA_900553655.1 uncultured Slackia sp.
TCTTGCGCGAGGAGTTCCAGGACAAGGTCGTAGGTGGACGCATCCGAGACCATGTTGCGGAACATCTCGGCGTCTGTGAAGCTTTCGATACTGTGGAATTCGTCGAACCCAAGCTGCTTGTACACGCGGTCGCGGCGCCAGTTCTCGCTTTCGGCAGGATGGATGGCGCTTGTTTTGTAGCCGAGGGAAGACAGATAGCGAGCCATGTTGTCCGTGCCTTTGAGGTCGTAGAGCATATAAGGATATACGCCTGCGCCTAGAAGACCCATGCTTGAGCCGGTGAGGTATTCGAACTCGCTGTTGCACGTTCCTCCACCCATGGCAGAAACATAGCAGTCTCCCTTGGCGATCGCGTCGTCGATTGAATTGAAATAAGAGGGGCCCGCATAGGACTGCGCAACATTGGGGTAGCGCGAAAGGTCAGAGAATGTCTCGTTCATGATTACCACGATGGCGGGCTTGACGTCGGGCGCGGTTGCCTGTCCTTCGTCGATGCTCTCGGCGGCAAGCGCCGCTGCCGCTTTCTCCGAACGTACGCGCGTCGCCTCTTCGGGCGTGTATCCCTCGGGCGCATGGGGAGTGAGGAGCTGGCTTCGTTCGAGGAAGCACAGAAGCGACCCGTGCTGCTGATAGGAATCAAGGCTGCTCCACACGTCAACGGTGCATCCGTAGTCCTTTTCGATGTTGGCGACGTTGAACCAGACGCAGAACGCGGCAAGCGCAGCAAGTCCCAACGCCGCATGCGCCGCCATAGTGCGCGGCGTGCGCTTGCTCTTGGGCAGGATCACGATGAATGCGATCATCGCGATAAGCAGGCAAAAGGCTGTCAGCACGGAGTTTCCGATCGCATACGTGTAGCCGCTGCTGACCGACGCCGCCGTCTTGAGCGCCATGATGTCGGAGGGCAGTATGGGCTGTCCTTTGAAAGAGGATACGAAGTAGTTTGCCACGCCGGAGACGAAGCATGCGAGAAGAAACGCGATCATGGCCGTTTTGCTGCGCTGTCCGAGGAAGTACACGATGGCGAAGAGGGCCCCTGTGACGCAGAGGCCGAGGATGACGAACTGCGCCCCCATGCTGCCCAAAGACGGGTTGTAGGGGATTTCCATGAGGAGGAAGCCCGCGGGTACGCAGAGGGCGGCCGCTATGGGTTTCGCGTGGGAAACCTTCCTTTCGAGGCGGGCGCAGAGGGCTTTGCGCCGTATGATGGAGAAGACGAAGCAGCCGAGAAATGCCACGCTGAAAACGATCAGCGGTAAAGACGCCTGAACCGAAAACATAAAACCGTCCTTGTTATACTGAACCGACCGCCGCGGCGTGCGACTGTCGCAGCGCGTGATTGCTGCAGCATGCCTGCACGGCGGTGCGGGCTTTGAGGGTAAAGGGAGTATTATGCCAAAGAAAATAGTTGTAATAGACGGAAATTCTCTTATGCATAGGGCATACCACGCCGTGCCTCCCACGATGAACGCTCCCGACGGAACCCCCACAAACGCGGCGTTCGGCTTCATGTCCATGTTCATAAAGCTCTACGAGACCATGGCTCCCGATGCTATCGTCTGCGCATTCGACGCCGGCAGGCCGGCGTTTCGCATGGAGGCGCTCGAGCAGTACAAGGCGACGCGTCCGTCCATGGACGAGGAGCTCAAGGTGCAGTTTCCTCTTGTGGAAAATCTGTTGGAGTCCATGAACGTTCCCGTGGTGCGCGTAAAGGGATGGGAGGGCGACGACGTGCTTGGCACGGTTGCCGCCCGCGATGAGGCCCTGGGCTATGAAACCTATCTCGTGACCGGAGACAAGGACGCCTATCAGCTGGTGAGCGATTTAACCAAGGTGGTCACCACGAAGAAGGGCATTTCGGACGTGGTGGTGTACGGTCCTGCCGAGGTCGAAGAGCGCTACGGGGTGACGCCTGCCCAGTTCCCCGATTTTCTGGGTTTGAAGGGCGATTCTTCTGACAATATCCCCGGCGTTCCCGGTATCGGCGATAAAGGCGCGGCGAAGCTGCTGCAGAACTTCGGCAGCATAGACGGAATCTACGAGAACCTCGATAAGCTCAAAGGAAAGCAGCTCCAGAACATCTCCGAGAACAAGGAGGCCGCGTTCACGAGCCGCCGCGTGGCGACGATCGTGCGCGACCTCGATTTCGAGCTCGATATCGAAGGGGCTGCGTTCCCCTCCTTCGACGAGGAAAGCGTCGTCGAGGCGTTCCACGCGCTTCGTTTCAACGCGCATCTCGCCAAGGTCCTCGCGCTTGCGGGGGCAGATGCCGATCTGGCCGCCCCTTCGAAGCTCGATCTTCCTGATTTCGACCCGTTGCGCGGAGAGGAGGCCGCCTGCACGCTTGAGAAGGCGATCGAGAACGGCGTGATGGTGGGCGTAGAGTTCTACGCGCCCGCCCAGGAGAGCCTCTTCGAGCCTTCGGTCAGCCTTTTTGTCGGTACCGACGAGGACGTCCTGGTTTTCGAAGGGGACGAGGGCCTTCGGGCCTTCGCCCACATCGTGCGTGAAGGATCGTTCTGCGCAATCGATGCGAAGAAGGCGCTTCAGCACGTGTATCCTGCCGATGGCACTGAGCAGGCGTTCGTGGAGCTTTCCGATGTGGCGAAAGCCCGCTTCTTCGACATAGGCCTTGCTGCGTATCTTCTCAACTCCAACGTAAGCAAATACGAATACGAGCCGTTGTGCGACGTGTATCTGGGGGCCGTCCTCCCCGAACCTCAAAGCGAGGAAGCGCGCGCTGCGGCGCACGCGTTCGTTGGGCGTCGTCTGAGCGAATCGTTGCGTGCTGCGCTCGAAAAGGACGAAAGCATATCCTGCTACACCGAGATCGACCTGCCGTTGGTGGGCACGCTTGTCGGCATGGAGCGCGTGGGGGCGATGCTCGACACGGACGCGCTTGCCTCCATGGGCGCTGAAACCAGCGCCGAGATAGCAGACGTCAAGGCCGAGATCATCTCCTTGGCGGGAGAGGAGTTCAATCTGGATTCTCCCAAGCAGCTGGGCCATATCTTGTTCGAGGTTTTGGGGCTGCCTGTCGGCAAGAAGAACCAGCGTGGATACTCGACCGACGCAAAGACCTTGAAGGGCCTCGAGGGCAAGCACCCCATCGCATCGAAGGTGCTGCGCTATCGCGAGCTTGCGAAGATGCAGTCGACCTATATCGACGCGCTGCCGAGCATGCGCGCTGGCGACGGGCGCGTGCACACGAGCTTCAACCAGACCGTCACCACGACGGGGCGTCTTTCTTCGAGCAATCCGAATTTGCAGAATATCCCCGTTCGCACCGAATTCGGGCGACGTATTCGCGAATGCTTCGTTCCTTTGAGGGAGGGCGACGTTTTCGTCTCTGCGGACTATTCGCAGATCGAGCTGCGTCTGCTTGCGCATCTCTCGGGAGACGAGAGTCTGATCGATTCGTTCTGCGGGGGAGCGGACTTCCATGCCGCCACGGCTGCGCGCGTTTTCGGCATTCCCGTCGAGGAGGTGACGCCCGAGCTGAGGAGCCGGGCGAAGGCGGTCAACTTCGGCATCGTCTACGGGCAGCAGGCGTTCGGCCTGGCGAGCTCTTTGGGGATAGGCTACAAGGAGGCCCAGGAGATGATCGACCGCTATTTCGAGGTGCATCCGCGCGTGCGCGAATACCTGGACGAAACGGTGGCGAACGCCAAGGAGGCGGGCTATGCCGTCACGATGTTCGGCCGCAAGCGCCATATCCCCGAACTGCGCGCGGGTAACGCCACGCAGCGCGGCTTCGGCGAGCGCACGGCCATGAATCATCCCATGCAGGGAAGCGCGGCCGACATCATCAAGCTTGCCATGAACGAGGTGGCGCGCCGCCTGGCGGCAGACGGCTTTTCGGCGCAGCTTATGCTGCAGGTGCACGACGAATTGGACTTTAGCGTGCCACGCGAAGAGCTTGCGGCGCTTTCTTCTATGGTGGAAGAGGTCATGAGCGGCGTGGTCGAGCTGAAGGTGCCTCTTTTGGTGGATGTGCAAAGCGGCATGAACTGGGCGCAGGCGCATTAGTCAGCGGTTCGGCAACGGGGTTTCTTCGCTTTTCCGACATGCGGGTCTTCTGCCCTTTCGGCAGCCTTCGCGAAGGTAGAATTGCCGAAAGGGCAGGCAGCCCTTGCTTTTGAAAGATTCTGCGGAAAAGAGGTGCCTTATGCATGCGTCAACCTTGAAACACGGTATTCGCAGGGGTTGTGCGGCGGTTGCTTTCGCCTGTGCAGCGTTTCTCCTTCTTCTTAGCCTGTCGGGCTGCGCCGTTGTCGACGATGCGGCTCAGGAGGCTTCGGATTCCGTTGCCCAGACGGTTGACGAGCTGAATCGCGGCATCGAGGGCGTTGGCGAAGACGTGCAAGAAATGACCGATGCTCTCAATGGAGCGTTTGAAACCGTGCAGGATGCCGAGGCCCTTTTCGGGGAAGCCCTCGGGAAGGGGTCGCGTGTCGAGGTCTACGACGCCGGCGGCGACCATGTCGCCACGGTGGAGGACGCGCAGGCCGTCGCGGCCGTTGCGAGCCACCTGAATTCTATCCAGCTGGTCTCCTCTCATCCCGATGGGGCCGCAGAATATCGCTTCGAGTTTTATCAGGACGAAACGATTAAGGCGGGCCAGGATGCGTCCGACGTGCAGCAGCTTCATGCGTGCACCATCGAAACGTACGAAGCCTCCGACGTTGTCACCCTCTCCATCCCCGCGCTCGATTTCCCCGTTGATTTCCGCTGCTCTTCCGAATTCATGGAATCCTTGCGTGCGCTTGCGGGGCAATAGCTGCTGATGGGCCTCAAGGGCCACTTAACGAAACCATTGTGAAAATATCGAAAACACGCCTAGGCGAACGAGTTCGCATGTGCTAAAGTTTCCGCTTGCCTCTGATGGCGTGTTTTCCTCTAAATATTGGGACTTAGCCCCCCAAATGTATTGACGAGTGTGCAAGGCGCATATACAATATCGCCTTGCGTTTTAACACATTCAAGGAGAATTACATGTACGCAATCGTGAAAACCGGTGGTAAGCAGTATAAGGTGGCTGCTGGCGAGTATCTTTCCGTCGAGAAGCTTGATGCTGAGGTCGGCGAGAAGGTAGAGCTCGAGGCCATCTGCGTCGTCGACGGCGGTAAGGTGGAGCTGGCTGACGCTGGCAAGACCAAAGTCGTCGCTGTCGTGCTGGACCAGTACAAAGGCGAGAAGAAGCTTGTCTTCAAGTTCAAGAAGCGCAAGAACTACAAGAAGCTGCGCGGCCATCGCCAGAACCTCACTCGCATCCAGATCGAGAGCATCGGTGGCGAGACGGCCGCTGAGAAGCCGGCCAAATAGTCAAGAAGGCAGGTATAGAAAATGGCTCATAAAAAAGGTTTAGGTTCTACTCGTAATGGTCGCGACTCCCGCGCACAGCGCCTCGGCGTGAAGCGCTACGGTGGCGAGCATGTTATCGCTGGCAACATCATTGTTCGTCAGCGCGGCACTCACTTCCATCCCGGCCAGAACGTTGGCCGCGGCAAGGACGACACGCTGTTCGCTCTCTGCGAAGGCACCGTCGAGTTCACGAAGGGCGCTCGCCGCAAGGTTCATGTGCGTCCGCTCGAGGCCGAATAACAGCCTCACATTCGGAGGGGTAAATGGCTCGCCACACGGCGGGCCATTTTTTATGCATGCTGTACGGTATGTTCGATATACGAACGCATGTTTGGTGTTTTTGCTGTGCCATCGTTTCGGCATGCGGACGGTATGTG
>USEQ01000098.1 GCA_900553655.1 uncultured Slackia sp.
CTGTCCGTCTTCGGCAACGTTGACGGACACGATGGAGTAGTCGAACCCTCCAAGCATGGCCTTGATGTACTCTGCTCCGTCAATGCCGAAATCCGAAAGGTCGGCGCCGGACGCAGCATCCTGGGCAAGTTCGTCCACGGCTGCTTGATCAAGGTTTTTGATCGGATCGAACTGGGCGGCGATATCTTGCGAGATGATCTCTTCCGGATCGGGACCGGAAGAGCATGCGGCGAGCATCATGCCGCATGCAAGCGCGGCGGCAAGGCACAATGCTGCAAAAAGCCTGGTCTTTTTCATGATTTCCCCTTCTTATGGTGCGGGCCTTTCCCGCAATCGACTGCATTCTATCATCCAGGGCAGGGGAAGCGCAGGGAAGGCGCCTCGCGGAGGATGGAAGGCGTCTGTTCGGCGGGCGGTCGTGTCGGAAAGGAGTGTTCGCCCTGTCGAGAACCGAGGTCTGCACTTTTGGGAACAGGCGCTCTCGGGTATTATGGTGGGAATTGTTTTCAACCTGAAAGGACGTGCTCAATGAGCAACGAAGGTAAAAAGGTCAAGACGCACTACCGCGGTACGCTGGCTGACGGCACCCAGTTCGACAGCAGCTACGACCGTGGCGAGCCTCTGGAGTTCATCTGCTGCGCAGGCATGATGATTCCCGGCTTCGATGCCGCTGTAAAAGACATGGTTCTTGGTGAGAAAAAGACCGTCACCATTCCTGCGGCTGAGGCGTACGGCGAATACAACCCGCAGGCTGTCCAGTCTGTTCCGGTTTCCCAGATTCCCAATGCCGCACAGCTTCCCGTGGGAGAGACCGTGTACTTCCAGGGTCCTGCCGGCCCGTTCCCGGCCAAGGTCGTGTCGGTCGATGAGGAAAAGGCCGTGTTCGATATGAACCACGAGCTTGCAGGCAAAGACCTTACGTTCGAAATCGAGCTGGTGGAGATCGCCGAATAGGACGTTTGAAGCATTTGATGTTTTACGCAGCGTGTCCTTCGTTTTCGGAGGGCACGCTTTTTTTACACAGTGCGTGCGCAATATGGTTCTTCGTGGTATTATCAGCCCGTTCGTTCGATCGAATTCCATTTCACATTTCTAGCTTTTCTCGCGATCGCAGTATCGCATTTCCATGTGTGTCATAGGCTTTCGTCGCTTGGCGAAGGCATTTCCATATCTAAGGAGGAAACGTGAAGTTCTTTCTGGACACGGCTGATTTGGAAGAAATCAAGGAAGCGGCAAGCTGGGGCGCTCTGGCGGGCGTGACCACCAATCCCACGCTCTATTCTCGCATCGGCGGCAAGCTCGATGGTTTTCACGACCACATTGCTCGCATTTGCGAAATCGTTGACGGCCCGGTCAGCGCCGAGAGCGTTGCTATGACGCGCGACGAAATCATTCGTGATGGCCGTGAGCTGGCGAAAATCGCTCCTAACGTCGTTGTGAAGATCCCGACGATGGTGGAAGGCCTGGCAGCATGCCGCGCCCTTTCCGACGAGGGCATCCGCGTCAACATGACCTTGTGCTTCACGGTGCCTCAGGCAATTCTCGCCGCTCGCGCCGGCGCTCGTTACATATCTCCGTTCGTCGGTCGTTTCGACGACATTTCCGAAGATGGCCTCTCTCAGCTTGGCGACGTAGTCACCGCTATCAACAACTACGATTACTCCGCTAATACCGTTAATGGCGAGCAGGTCGAAATCATCGCTGCTTCCATCCGCAGCGCGAATCATGTCACGCAGTCTGCCCTGATGGGTGCTGACATCGCGACGGTTCCGTTCGGCGTGCTGAAGAAAATGGTGCAGCATCCGCTTACCGATCGTGGCCTTGAGTCGTTCCTCAAGGACTGGGAAAAGGTTGCTAACGCATGATCTCTGACGAAATGACGAAGGCGGAAGCGGCCGAAGCGCCTGCTTCCGCTTCGATTGCACCCGCCGATGCGGGGAAGGCTGCCGAGGCGCAGCAGGCTGAGGCGCCGAAGAAACGAGTCGGCCGTCCACGTAAAAAAACCGAAGCAGATGAAAAACCAGCTTCCGAAGAGGGGCAGGCAGAAAAGCCTTCATCCTCGAGAAAGGCTTCTGCTTCTTCCCGTGTCTCTGCGAAAGAGGCGTCTACCTCAGCGGGGGAGGCGTCCGATTCCGCGAATGAGCCCGCCGCTGCGAAGCGTGCAACGCGCGCGCCGCGTAAAAAGACGGTTTCTGACGAAGAGGCCGAAAACGCCGCTCCGCGCAAGCGCACGCGTCGTACGACGGGGGAACCTACTGAGGCTTCTTCGACCGACGCCGTGTCCGAAAAACCTCGTCAGGAAATGATTCAGTTCGATTCCGACGCTCCATCGACGAAATCCGACAATAATTCTTCTCGCGCGGAGGATGCTGCCGAGAACAGTCAGGAGGCTTCTTCCAAGCCCGCGACGCGCAAGCGTCCTGGTCGCTCCACGAAGCTTCGCATGGCTATCGAGGCCGCGGAATCCGCGGATGAGGCAGACGGCAAAACGTCTGGCGATGCAGAAACCTCCCAGGAATCTTCGGATGGGGAAAAGCCAGCCCGTCGCCGTTCGGTTCGTGCCAGGAGGACAAAGGCCGCACCTGATCAGCATGAAGGTGCTGAGGAATCCGCTTCGCGCGACGATGTCGAATCGGTCGAAGGGCGTCAGAAGGATGACGGCTCCGAGCATCGCGGCGATGTCGAGAAAAGCGCCTCCGAAGCTTCCGATGATTCCCAGAATCGCGAGAAGCAGGATCGCCGCGAGCGCGATTACCGTTCTCAGCGCAACCAACAGCGCCAGAATCAGCGTGAGCGTCGCCAGAACAAGCAGAACGGCAAGCAGGACGGCCAGCAGAACCGCGATCACGGCAACGACCGTCGTGACCGCGACCGAGACCGCGACCAGCATCGTCGCCAGCGTCGCACCCACTCTCAAAACCGCGAGCCTGTAGCTCCTAAAACCAACATGGAAGAGCTTGCGAAACTTAAAGTTGCCGAGCTTCGCGAAAAGGCGGCCGAACTCGGGCTCGATGCTACGGGCTTGAAGAAGGCCGAACTCGTGGAGAGGGTCTACGAAGCAGCCGTTCGTGCCGAAGGCTTCATCGAGGTCGAGGGTATTCTGGATGTGCTGCAGGACGGCTACGGATTCTTGCGTACGAAAGGGTATCTCCCGAGCGAGAATGATGTCTACGTCGGCCTTGCGACCATCCGTCGCAATGGCCTTCGCAAAGGCGACCTTGTCAAAGGGCAAACGCGTCCTGCTCGTGAAAACGAAAAATACGCAGCACTTCAACAGGTTCTGGTTGTCAATGGAATACCCGTTGATGAACAGGGAGAGCGTGTTCGTTTCGGCGATTTGACCCCGGTGTTCCCTGACGAATGTCTCATCATGGAACACGGAAAAAACACCATCACGGCGCGCGTAATCGACCTGGTGTCGCCTATCGGCAAAGGTCAGCGCGGCTTGATTGTTTCTCCTCCGAAGGCGGGTAAGACCACGGTCCTGAAAGACATAGCGGCCGCCATTACGGCGAACAACCCCGAGGTGCATCTCATGTGCCTGCTGGTTGACGAACGCCCCGAAGAGGTCACCGACATGCAACGCTCCATCAAGGGCGAAGTCATTGCCTCGACGTTCGATATGCCTACCGAGAATCACATCGCTGTTTCCGAGCTGGTCATCGAGCGTGCGAAACGCTTGGTGGAACGCGGCGAGGATGTTGTTGTGCTGCTTGATAGCCTGACTCGTCTCGCCCGAGCATACAACCTGGCACAGCCTGCCAGCGGTCGCATTCTCTCCGGCGGTGTGGATTCCACCGCGTTGTATCCGCCGAAGCGTTTCCTCGGTGCGGCGCGTAATATCGAGGGCGGCGGCAGCTTGACCATTCTCGCTTCCGCGCTTATCGAGACCGGCTCGAAGATGGACGAGGTCATTTTCGAGGAATTCAAGGGCACGGGCAACATGGAGCTCAAGCTCGATCGCTCGCTTGCCGATCGCCGCGTGTTCCCGGCTATCGATCCGGTTGCTTCGGGTACGCGTCGCGAGGACTTGCTGCTCAATCCTCAGGAAGCACCGCTCATCTGGGCTGTTCGTCGCATTCTGTCGAATATGAACAGCACTGAGCGCGCCATGGATATGCTTATCAAGTCTCTGAAGCAGACCGACAACAACCAGGAGTTCCTGTTGAGGACGGCAAAGAAGGCCCAAGGCAACAGGGATGCCGAAAACATCGAATTCTAGCGTCGTGCTTCTGCACGAGACGCTTTCTCGATGAGGCGCGCTCCGGCAACAAGTCGGGGCGCGCTTCGTGTTTTCCGCTTGGCAGAGCCAGATTCTGCGATTCGTTGCTTTAGGGCGTGTTGGCACCGCGACCGACCGAGCATGCCTTGCGTTGCCCGTCGACGTAGCGCCATCATTGCCCAAATGCGAGTTATCGTGGCATTGGCCTTGCCGAATTTGCGCACTCTCTATGTTTCGGCGTTATCATTGATCGGGACTAAAGAAGAAGCATTTCGGAGGCAGCATGATTATTCGAGAAGGCAAGAGCTGGGTATACGCGATTTTTGCCGTTGTCGTGCTTTCATCGGCGTTAGGCAATCTTTCCCAGACCGGGCTTAACGCCATGTTGGTCACCGTGTGTGAAGAACTCGGCATTTCGACGGGCGTCGGGCAGTGGCTCACCACGGTGTACATGTTCGTGCTCGGCGCGGTAGTCCCGCTTTCTTCGTATCTGATGGGTCGCTTCAGGCTGAAAGACCTGACGCTTGCCTCTATAGGCATTTTCATCGTCGGCGCGTTTATGGCTGCGTGCGCCCAAGGATTTGCCGTGCTGCTTGTCGGCCGTATCGTGCAGGCTATTGCAGCAGGCATGCTTTTGCCTCTGCTGCAAACTATCGCCATGACGCGTTTTCCCGATGGGCGTAAGGCTACTGCTATGGGAATCTCGGGTGTAGCGATGGGCTTCGCTCCCAATATCGGTCCCACGATAGGAGGGGCGATGGTTGATACGCTGGGATGGCGCAGCTTTTTCGTGCTTCTTGTGGCTCTTTCTCTCGCTCTCTTCGCGTTCTGCCTTTTCTTCATCAAGCGTCACGATGACGCCTCGTATCCGTCGGGGCTGGACCTTTTCTCGTTCGTGCTTTCTACCGTCGGGTTCGGCGGCATTCTGGTCGGATGCTCCGAGGCCTCGTCCTTCCCGTTGACGAATCCTCTCGTCTGGGGTCCTATCCTCGTGGGAGCCGCAGCGCTCGTTTGGTTCGTGAAGCGCCAGCGCGCTCTGGAGCAGCCGTTGATCGACATGGGCATTTTCGAGTCGAAAACGTACACGGCCGGCTTTATTGCCCAAGGATTGCTCTGCGCATCGTTCATGGGCATCACGCTGCTTGTCCCTCTTTATATCGAGGGCTTGAGGGGCGGCACGCCCCTTGAGGCGGGCATGGTTCTTCTGCCGGGGACCGTTGCCGCATTGATCGTCAATCCGCTGGCGGGGTATTTGACCGACAAAATCGGCGCACGTCCGGTCGGACTGGTCTTCGGGTGTTTTCTTGCCGTCGGTGCGGTAAGCATGGTCTTTTGCGACCAGGCGACGCCTTTGTGGGTCGTCTGCGTCATGCAGGGCGTGCGCAGCGTGGGCGTTTCGGGGCTTATCGGTCCGCTTACCTCGTGGAGCCTTTCCGAACTCAAGGGGAAAAGCGTCGGAGACGGCAGT
>USEQ01000099.1 GCA_900553655.1 uncultured Slackia sp.
ATGCTGGAGACCATGGGGTTCTGCAGCGGAATCGAGAATTATTCGCGTCACCTTGACGGCCGAGAACCGGGCGAGCCTGCGTACACGTTGCTCGATTATTTCCCCGACGACTTCCTCTGCATCATCGACGAGAGCCATGTGACCGTGCCGCAGATTCGCGGCATGCACGAGGGCGACCGCAGCCGCAAGGTCACGCTTGCCGAGCACGGGTTCCGCCTTCCGAGCTGCCTGGACAACAGGCCGCTGCGTTTCGACGAATTCGAGGAGCGCATTCCCCAGTTCATCTATGTGTCCGCCACGCCGGGCGACTACGAAGAGAAGGTCACGCAGAACCAGGTGGAGCAGATTATTCGCCCCACGGGCCTGCTCGATCCGGAGATCATCGTGCGGCCTATAGCGAGCCAGATCGACGATATCATCGACGAGGCGAAGGAGCGTGCCGAGCGCGATGAGCGCGTGCTTATTACCACATTAACGAAGAAGATGGCCGAGGATTTGACCGACCATCTCCTCGATCAAGGCGTTCGTGCTCGGTATATGCATTCCGATATAGCCACGCTCGAGCGCGTCGAGATTCTAAGCGCGTTGCGCAAGGGCGAATTCGACGTTTTGGTGGGCATCAACTTGCTGCGCGAGGGCCTCGACCTTCCCGAGGTGAGCCTTGTGGCTATCCTTGACGCAGACAAAGAGGGATTTTTGCGCAACCATCGCAGTCTCATCCAGACAATCGGTCGTGCGGCGCGCAACGCGTCAGGCCAGGTCATCATGTACGCTGATAAAATGACGGATTCCATGGAGACGGCTATTTCTGAAACGCGCCGCCGTCGCGAGATTCAGATGCAGTACAACGAGGAGCACGGCATTACGCCTCAGACCGTGCGCAAGGCAATTAACGACGTCATGGGCTTTATGTCCGACGGGGATGGCGAAGCGGTAGGCAGCGCCGAGGATGTGAACAGAACTTTGGCAGAGCTTTCGCGCTCTGAGGTGATGCGCGTGATTTCTAGCATGGAAGAAGAGATGATCGCTGCATCCGCAAATATGGACTTTGAGGAGGCCGCCCGCCTGCGCGACCAGGTGGTCAAGCTGAAGGCTCAAGTGGAGGGGTCGGCGGAAAAGGACGTCTTGGCTGACCTGAAGAAGACAGCGCGTAAGGGCAGTGCTTTCGCCGCCGGCCGCAAAAGCTCCTATGGCGGAGGACGGAGGTCGTAAGCGCGCAGCGCTTAATCGTTGGAATCTTGGGCTATAAGACCGGATTGGGCTTCGGGCCGAATCGGGCTTTTGGCTCTCTTGTTTCGTGCAGGTTTGGTCGACACTGTGTCCTTGCGCGCGTAAGAATGTTCGAAACATTTTCTTTACGCTTCGTGATGGCTCTAGCGGCGCTACGTACGCCTTGATACTATCGTCGTTCGAAAGACACAGCAATTGAAAACGGACGGTTTGCATGAGTGACTACCAAGAGCATGGGAAAAAGGCGGGATCGGTCTCTTCGAAACAAACGAAATCCGACATTGCGGTAAAAGCCCAGGCCCAAGCGCCCGAGCTCTCGCATAACTGGAAACGCATCATCGTGACGATCTGGATCGGTCAGGCGTTTTCCATCCTGACGGCGTATTCGTCCATGTACGCGGGCGTGTGGTATGTCACCGAGACCACCGACTCGGCGCTTATGCTGGCTATTGCCTCGTTGTGCTCCATGCTGCCGCAGGGCTTGCTTTCGCCAATTGGCGGCGTGGTGGCCGATCGTTTTAACAGAAAATACGTGCTCATGGCCGCCGATGCGTTTGTTGGCGTCATGGCGTTGCTCATGGGCATGGTCATCTTCATGGGCCATGTGTCGGTCGAGTTGGTCTTGGTCATGAGCGCATTGCGCAGCGTTGGCCAGGCTTTCCATATTCCCGCCATGGAATCAACCATGCCCCTGCTTGTTCCGAAGCGTCATTTGGTGCGCATCAATACGCTTAACCAAAGCCTCTGGTCCATGGCGCTGATCGTGGGTCCCGTGTTCGGAATTTTTCTCTACACCGCCATTGGTTTCCAGATGGTGCTGTTCCTCAATGCATTCGGCTGCGCCATGGCCGTGCTCACCATCGCCACGGCGAAGATTCCCGATTTCCACGATACGAGCGAAGAGGCGCGCCATCCCGTGAAGGCCCTGAAGGCCGGGTTCGCCACGCTCAACGCCGATCGCGGGCTTTTGGTCATGGCAGGTATCGTCATGGCCGTGATGGCCATGTATGCGGGCATCAACTCGCTGTTCCCTTTGATGACGTATGACCAGTTCAACGGCGACGGGTATATGGCTTCGATGGTGGAAGCGGCATATGGCGTCACCTCTCTTGTCGGCATGGGAATCCTATTCGTATGGGGCGGCGGTCGACGCTTGCTGCGCCTGGTGGCGTTTTCCGGTTTCGGCGCCGGCATCGTCTTGGTCCTTGCCGGCCTGCTCACTCCCGATATGTTCATATTCTTCGTTATCCTGACGGGCATTTCTGGCGTTATTGAGGCGTTTTTCAACGGTCCCTTGCTGGCGGTGCTGCAGAAGCGCATTCCGCCGGAGAAGATGGGACGCGTCATGGGTCTTTTCACCACGGTTTCGGCGCTCTCGTCGCCGATTGGCCTTGCCTTGGCGGGAACGTGTGCTGAATTTACGGGCGTTGCGAACTGGTTCATCATCGCGGGCATCGTGGTTTCAGTTGGCGGCATTTTGCTGGGAACATTGCCCATCCTGCGTAAGCTCGATAAGGAAATTGCGGCCACGTTTGACGAGCCAAAGGTTGTCAAACGCAAGGTCGAGGTTCGTTCGGGAGAATCGAAGACGACCTCCAAGGAGTAAAATGCGAAAGGCACGGTGTACGCCGTGCCTTTTTTACGCTTCGCCTTGCGCGTGTGCCTGCGGCCGTGTTTTCATGCTGAATTGCTGAGAATCGGAGCGCTCGGGGCTTCGGTGAAGATGGAGCAGGAGGGGGCTTCGATGGTTATTCTCGGGTCGCTGGTCAACGGCCTTGCAACGGTGCTCGGCGGCGTGCTCGGTTTGCTGTTTAAGCGAAAGATGCCCGACAGCCTCGGCGATTTCCTTATGAAGGGTCTGGGGCTGTGCGTCATTCTCGTGGCCGTGCAAGGCATGGTAAAGGGCGGTGATGTCGTAGTTACGGTGCTCTCGATCGTGGTCGGCGGGCTGATTGGCTTCGCCATCGATATCGACGGATGGATTCACCGTTTCGGCGATTGGGTGCAGGAAAAGATAGACCGTGCGTTTCGCGGGTCTACCGCACTCGGTAATTTTTCCGACGGCTTCGTCTCTTCGTCGCTGTTCATCTGCATAGGCTCCATGGCGGTGCTTGGTTCGCTGCAAAGCGGCTTGCAGCTCGATCATTCCACGCTGTTCGCCAAGGCAGTAATCGATATGGTGGTTGTCATGGTTATGGCCACCACGCTTGGCGTGGGCGTGCCCTTTTCGGGTATTGCGGTGTTTGCGTATGAGGCAGCTTTGAGCTTGGGAGCAAGCCTGATTGCTCCGCTTTTGACCGATGCGGTCATCAACGAAATGGTGTGTGCCGGCAGCCTGCTTCTGCTGGCCATCGGGCTGAATATGCTCAAACTTACCGATATAAAGGTGGCGAACTATCTTCCAGCAGCGTTCATGCCCATCGCGGTATGCGCAGTCATGCAATACATACAGGGGGTTTTGGCGTGAGCATGGTAGAAATCATCGTGCTGGGCGTGGCGCTGGCGATGGATGCCTTCGCCGTTACGATTTCCAATGCATTTTGCTATCGGGGGGCGTCGCGAGCGCGCCTGTTCGTACTGCCGATTGCTTTCGGCGTCTTTCAGGGGCTCATGCCTTTGCTGGGCTTTTTCCTCGGGGGAATCATCGGGGATATTATCGAAGCGTACGCAGGCGTTGTGACGCTGGTCATTCTGGGCATCATCGGCGGCAATATGATTAAAGAGGGCGTGTCGGCGCTGCGCAATCCGGAAGAATCGTGCTCCATTGAGGCGCAGCGGCTTACGGCCGGGGTGGTTTTGATGCAGTCTGTGGCTACGAGCATCGATGCGTTCGCTGTCGGCGTGAGCCTGCGCGCCGTCAACGTAGACATTGCGCTATCGGCGGCAATCATCGCCCTGACCACGTGCGCATGCTGCTTCGTCGCTTTGGCGCTTGGCAAAAGGTTCGGCAACGTTTTGGGGGACAGGGCGCAGATTGTGGGCGGCGCCGTGTTGGTGATTATCGGGTTGAAGGCGATGTTTTTCTAGGCGTCCTTTGTTCCTGGTCTGACGGAAAGGATATGTTGTGGCGAATCGTGTTTTCATCACGGGTGATACGCACGGATCGGTAGACGTGCGTAAGCTCGGTCCTGGTTTCTTTCCGATAGGATGCGAGCTCGACAAGGAAGATTACGTAATAGTCTGCGGAGACTTCGGCCTGGTTTGGGCTGATAATTCCGAAAGCAACTACTGGTTACGGTGGCTTGAGAAAAAGCCTTTTACGACGTTGTTCGTGGATGGAAACCACGAGAACTTCGACATGCTCGACTCCATGGAGACCGAAGAGTGGCACGGGGGATTGGCTCACCGCGTGAGGCCTTCGGTTCTTCACCTTATGAGGGGGCAGGCATTCACGATATCCGACCGCTCCTTCTTCTGCATGGGAGGTGCCCGCTCGGTCGACAAGGCATGGCGCACGCCGCATAAAAGCTGGTGGCCTCAGGAAATGCCTTCGAGTGAAGAATGTGCGCAGGCGCTGGATACGCTCGATGCATTGGAGTGGAAAACCGACTACGTGCTCACGCATTGTGCGGCGAGCAACGTTCAATATCGTCTGAACCCGACGTACGAAAACGACGAACTCACGCGCTTTCTTTTCGATATAGAGCGAAAGCTCGACTACCGCCACTGGTTTTTCGGACACTATCATGAGGACCGAGACATCGATGAGCGGCAGACTGCCATCTACAACGACGTGGTGGAAATCATTCCTTCCGATGGAGGGGACGAGCTGTATCGCGTTCCTGGCGGCTTTCGAGCGGAATAAGGCGTGGGCTAATACAGCGGCAAATCGCCGGTGAGCGGGTTGATCTGCTCGGGATACAGAGGCTCGAATGCCATGCAGGTGTAGGTGGGCTCTCCATGGAATTCAGTGTGTCCTGCATCCTGGATGAGCGCGGTGGTGAAGCCAAGCTCTCTTCCTCGGCGATTGAGGTCGAGCAGTGCTTCTTCGGAGTCTACGTATACGCATATTTTCGCGACACCGTTTGCGAACCATTCGGAAAGCGGCGTTGCTTCGCGGCCTTCGTTCTCGAGGGAAATCCACCCATTGTCTGCATTCACATCGTTCAGGCGGCCTTCCTTCGCAAGGGCCAGAAGCACTGCCTCCACGCAGGCGTGTCCCGATTGCGCGGCGATTTTTCCTTTGCGCATTTTGAGGTCGCGCCTCACGACGATGACTTGCTTTGCGTTATACATTGCTCCCCCCCTGTCGTTCGCGTGCGAAAACGCCGTTCCCGCAAGCGCTTTGCGTTTGAATTCTGCAAAGGCTTCGAGGGCGGAATCTGCGCGCTCTATTTCATCTGTTGTGCGGCTTCGTAGTCTAGCGCAAAAGGCGGCGCCCCGGCGCGC
>USEQ01000100.1 GCA_900553655.1 uncultured Slackia sp.
CCATCTATCAATGCCTGCTGGGCGAACGTCATGCGGAAGTGACGGCGCTGTGGGTCACCGCCTCGGGCGGGCCTTTCCGCGGCAAGACGCGCGCCGAGCTTGCGAGCATGACGGCGGCCCAGGCCCTTGCTCATCCCACCTGGAAGATGGGTCCGAAGATCACCATCGACTCATCGACGTTGATGAACAAAGGCCTGGAAGTTATCGAGGCGCATCACCTCTTCGCCATGCCATACGAGAAAATCAAGGTGGTTGTGCAGCCGCAAAGCGCCATTCATTCCATGGTGGAGTTCTCGGACGGCAGCGTGAAGGCTCACCTGGGAACCACGGACATGCGGATTCCCATCCAGTTCGCCTTGAGCTATCCCGCCCGCTGGAACGCTCCCGTCGAACCCCTCGACTTCACGAAGCTCGGTTCGCTCGAGTTCTATCCCGCCGACACTGAGACGTTTCGGTGCCTCGATCTTGCCCGTCATGCCGGCACGGTTGGCGGAACACTCCCGTGCGTGATGAACGCCGCCAACGAAGTGGCCGTGGCGCATTTCCTCAAAGACGCCTGCGGCTATCTCGATATAGATGGATGCGTCGAGCATGTCATGGAGGCGCATGAGGCGCAAGGCGTGCAGAAGGTGGAAAGCCTTGATCAGCTTGCCGAGCTTGACGCGTGGGCCCGCAGCAAGGCTGCACAGCATCTTGCCGCTCGGCGTTAGTGCGGCGTTTTGCCGCTAGATTGACAGCGTCGTTTCAATTCCGTGGAGTTCGTTTCCTATCTTGTTCGCATGGGGAGACGCGGCGTATTGAAATGCTAGACTTCATCGCGCATCGGGTTCCCGGTGCGCGTTTTGATATACACGGACATACAAAAGACGCTGTGCAGCGCGTCTTTTGCGGCGTATGAATAGGACGAACATGGATATTGTGATGATGGTCTTGTATCTGGCCATTGTTCTTTCGATTCTGGTCTTCGTGCACGAAGGCGGTCACTACCTCGCGGCGCGGGCGTTCGGTGTCCGTGTGACCGAGTTCATGATCGGTCTTCCTGGGCCGAATATCGGTTTCACTTGGAAAGGGACGCGCTATGGCCTGACCGCCATTCCGCTTGGCGGCTATGCGAAGGTGTGCGGAATGGAGCCTGGCAAGGAGAATCCGCATATTGAGAAGGCCCTCGCGTACGCCTATACGCATGGCACGATTTACGCGGACGACCTCGCGGAGGAAATCGGCATTTCCGTGGACGATGCCTGCGAGGTTTTGTATGTGCTCGAAGACTGGGGGTGCCTTGTCGGCCCGAAGAAGAGCGACGAGCACAACATCTTTCGCACACGCGCTTTTCGCGATGCAAAGCGCGGCATCGACCTGAAAGAGGGCGAGCCGCGCGCGTTCGAAAACTCCCACGACCTGTATCTGGAGGAGCGTTCGCACACATATCGTTCGTTGCCGTTCTGGAAGCGCTCGGTCATTCTGCTCGGCGGCATTTTCATGAACCTTCTTGTCGCCATCGTGCTGCTGGTTGTTGCCTTTTCGGTCATTGGCGTGGATGTTGCGGACAAAACAGGCGCCATGCAGCATATCGTGCTTACGCCGATGGAATCCATTTCGGCCGGCGTGACTTACATAGGCATGGTCGTGCAGGCGGTTGCGGGACTGTTCAACCCTCAGACGGCCATGCAGAGCGTGGAGGGCTCTACGAGCGTCATGGGGATGGCCGTGATGTCGAAGGCGTACGCCGATGCGGGGCTTGCCATGTTCCTGCAGTTCATGGCGATGATTTCTGTTTCTTTGGGCATCATGAACCTGCTGCCTATTCCTCCGCTCGACGGCGGACGCTTCGTCATCGAGATATTCCAGAAGGTCTCCCGCAGGGTGGTCGGCTACAAGGCCATGAACTACATGAGCATCGCGGGCATGGCGCTGTTCGTCGGGTTCTTCGTCATTATGCTCAATCAGGACATACAGCGATTCGTTTTCGGAAGCTGGTAGACGGTGCTTGTCCCAGATGATTTCGGGGGCTAATTCAGCGGCAGCTCGAAAAGCACGGAGTCAAACGATCCGTCAGGGTAATGCAACGTTGCTTCACCGATGCGTACGAAGCCTTCGGATTCGTAGAGGTTTTGAGCAGGGGTATTGTCGGGCAGGATGTCCAGGCGCACGCAGCGTTTTCCGTTCTTGCGTGCGATATCGATCATAGCGCGCAGCAGGGCGCGGCCGATGCCCTTGCCCTGGAAGCGCGGCAGCGAGCACAGCAGGTGGATGACGGAATATTCGTCGATTGCGGCAGCGACGTTCCAATCGACACCGTCATATTCGGTTGCGCCGTGGTGCTCGAGCACGCCTGCGCCAGCTAATTCTCCGTCGCATTCGCAGACGATCATGCAGCCTTCTTCGACCGCGCGGCACAAGAATGCGTCGTCGGGGTACGTTTCGCGGTCCCATTCGGGGTCGAACGCGGATTCCGCCATGGCGGCAATCATTTCGTCGTAGAACGCTGCGATGCGCTCGAACTCCTCAGGCCGTGCAATACGGACGATGTTCATACGTGTTCCTTTCGTTTTCTCGCTCGGGATCGGTTCCGTTCGGAATTGTATATGAACATGTCGGCATCATGCGGGCGGCCTGGGACATAGGCGTCGCTACGGGGCGCGTTTGCCGAAATCGTACGCAGCGTCCGTTCGGGGTGGTGTAGGCTTTCGGCATCTTGTTCGGCTCGCCCGAAGCGACCGCATTATGCCGAGCGGGCTCGGTTTCGTGGAGGGCATGGGGGAAAGGAAGAATGCCGTGTCGTGTCTTGACGAATCCGAGCTGAAAGCTGTGCGGCCCGATGCTTTATCTCCTGCGGAGATCGAGGCGAAGGCCGAGTCCATCGCGGTAGGGAAAGCGGGGATGAAGCCTGCCAAGGTGTTCGTACTCGCCATGCTTGCTGGCGCTTTCATCTCGTTCGGCGCCTTGTATTTCTGCGTTTTCTTGGGCGATCCGTCCATTCCGTTCGCGGTGCAGCGCGTCGTAGGCGGCTTGTGCTTCTGCCTGGGTCTGGTCTTGGTGCTGTGCTGCGGCGCGGAGCTGTTCACCGGCAACTCCCTCATGGTTGCTGCCTTGGCCAGCAAGAAGATATCGGTTTCCGCTATGCTGAAGAACTGGGCGATCGTCTGGGTGGGCAATCTTGTGGGCGCTTTGGTGACGATATTCCTCGTATACATGGCCCATATTGCCGATATGAATGGTGGCGCTGTGGGCGCAACCATGGTTTCTGTGGCTGTTTCGAAGGTTACGCCCGACTGGATTACGCTGTTTTTCAAGGGCGTCTTGTGCAATATCTTTGTCTGCCTGGCGGTGTGGATCGGTTTCGGGGCTCGTACGGTCGTCGACAAGGTTATCGGCATCTTGTTGCCCATCTCAGCATTCGTGGCGTGCGGCTTCGAGCACTGCGTGGCGAATATGTTCTTTCTGCCTATGGGCCTTCTGGCCAAGACGAGCGGTTTCGCTCAAATTGACGCAAGCGCGCTCGATTTGGGGAGCGTCTTCTACAATATCTCTGCCGCCACGCTCGGCAACATCGTAGGAGGCGCGGTGTTTGTCGGTTTGGCGTACTGGTTTGTGTATAAGACGAAGGCGGATTAACGTCCGCGCGGCTCGTACGCGTTAAAAATGCGGTTGTATTCGATGTAACGATGTCGGCCCCGGAGCTTTTCGGTTCTCGGAATCGGAGGCTCCGGGGCCGACTTTGCGTTTCGAAACGGGACTAGAACGTGAGCGTGCGCTCGCTGCCGTCGATGTCGCGCATGTGAGCTACGCCGTTTCTTACGCTGAAATACACGAGGCGGCCATCATTTGGCGAATCATGGTGTTCGCCGATGCCTACCATGTGTTCGAAGCCCGCCTGGCGCAGCGCGGCGCTGGCGGAAGCGTCGTCGGCAAGATCCGCCTGGCCGGTTACGACAATCCAGTATTCGCCGGGCTTCCAGCCGGACAGCTCGAATTTAGGGTTGCGTGCGAGCTCTCGATACACATCTTTGTCGCGCGAGGTGGAAAACCAGAGTTTTCCTTGTTCGGCGGCGGCGAAACTGAAAGGCCGCACGCGCGGTTGCACGGTATCGCTCTCGTCGATCGTGGCGAGGAACCACGCGGGGATGCCCGTCAGATAATCGACGATTTCTTCGAGCGCCTCGTAGGCTGCGTTATTGGTCATGGTAACTCCTGGAATCTGCATGCGTGAACAATCTGAGTCTGAGCGCGGCGTGAAGCGGGGGGGGTAGCGGCGCGCCTACAGCTCTATGGGCGCCCACTCGTCGTGGTTGCAGATCCATGCCTGAGGTTCTTCCACGCTGAAAAAGACGAGCGTTTCATCGTGCGGTCCGTCGTAGTGTTCTCCCAGGCTTTCGAGATGCTCGTACCCCGCCGCGCGCACCTCTTCGCCTACGAGGTCTTCAAGTCCCGCTTTGCCGCGAAGAATCAGCCAGCCGTGGCCAGGCCACCACGAGGTTGCTTCGAAGCGCTGGTTTTCCAGAAGCTCCTCCCATACGTCTTTGGTGGTCGCCGTGCAGAACCAGATTTTTCCGTGTTCTTCGGCGGCGAAGCTGAACGGGCGAACGTGGGGCTGCCCGTTTACGCTGGTTGCGAGATACCACGCGGGGACGGCGTTGAGGTATTCGAGGATAGTCGCAATTCCGTTCATAGTGCTTCCTTTCTTTTCGGGGCTAAGGATATTTCTCGGCGTTCTCTTTCGCCTACAGCAGATAATTTACGGCAAGAACGCAGGTGCCAAGGGAAGCCATGGCTAGTGCTGCTATTGCATCTGTTGCCGTGAAGTGCAAGGGATGCAGGCGCGTTCGTCCAACGCATCCGTGATAGCATCGCGCGTCCATGGCGAACGCAAGCGTTTCCGCGCGGCGGAATGCGCTGGTGAAAAGCGGTATGGTGAGCGAGGAGAGCATGCGGATGCCCCGTTTCGGGCTGCTGGAAAACGTTGCGCCGCGGCTTATCTGGGCATGGTAGATGCTGACGAACTCGTCAGCGAACTGCGGCATGAAGCGCAGGGCTATGCCCATGATCATGCCGAGCTCGTGGGCGGGAAAGCCTATCTTCGCGAGAGGGGAGAGCAGGCGTTCAAACCCTTCGGTTAGGTCGATCGTCGTAGTGGTCATGGTGATCAGGCTCATGCCGAGCATCATGAGAACAAGACGGCATGCGATGAACGAGCACGAATACACGCCACCTTCGCTGATGCGGATGAACCACCATTGGAACAGGACCGCTCCGTCTTGGATAAGGAAGAGGTTCAGGACGGATGCTACGATCACGATGGCCAGCAGAGGCGCGAGCGATCGGGCGGCTTTGCCAAGCGGTATGCGGGAGAGCGCGTAGAATGCTGCGACGAAAAGGGCCACGACGCCCAATCCCCAGAAATCCTGCGAAAGCAGGGCGGCGGCGATGAGTGCCATGCCTGCTAGAAGCTTTGTACGCGGGTCGAGCTTGTGAAGGGGGCTTGACCCAGGATAGTAGCTACCGAAGGAGAAGACGGAATTCATCGGATGCCCTCCTTGCCTGCCTTCGAGCACGCTGTTTTTTCCGATAGCGTCGGGGCGAGCATTTCGACGAGTGAGTCTATGGTAT
>USEQ01000101.1 GCA_900553655.1 uncultured Slackia sp.
GTGACGCCATCGTCTATCATGCGCGACGTCGCATGCGATATACGCCCGTTTGTGAGCGAGGATGCGCCGATCATCATCTGCTCGAAGGGCGTTGAGGCCGGCACCGGTCTTCTTCCCGTTCAGGTGTTCGAGCAAGAACTCGGAAACGCGTCGCGTCTTGCTGCGCTCACGGGGCCGAATCATGCCGAGGAAGTCATCAAGGGCATTGCCTCGGGTACGGTCATCGCGTCTTCCCATCGCGATACGGCGCTGTTCTTCCAGCGGCTTTTCGCAACCGATACCTTCCGTACGTACGTAAGCGACGATGTTGTGGGCGCCGAGATATGCGCCGCTTTCAAGAATATTATCGCCATCGCCGTAGGCGCTTCGTACGGAATCGGACTGGGAGACAACACCGCTGCCTTGATTATGACGCGCGGCCTTGCCGAAATGAGCCGCCTTGTCGAGGCGTGCGGCGGTACGGCTATGACGTGCTTGGGATTGGCTGGCGTGGGCGACCTCATAGCTACTTGCACAAGCGAGCATTCGCGCAATCGCACGTTCGGATATCGTCTGGCCACCGGAACGACGCTTGAGCAATACCGCGAAGAGACCCATATGGTCGTCGAAGGGGCGCTTGCCTGCAAGACGATCGATTTCCTTGCGAAAGCTCATCAAGTCGAGCTTCCCATCACTGAGATGGTTCGTTCTGTTTTGTGGGAGCAGGTCGATTTTCACGAAGCGGCTGACGCCCTGTTTGAAAGGTCCTTGAAGCCCGAGTTCTATTAGGCGAGCTTATGACCTGGGAAAACGTATTCTTATATCCGCTGTTATTCCAGCTCGGGCAAATGCTGCGACGCACGAACGCCGATGAATCGTTTTTCAGCCGTCACTTCGAAAGAAAGACCGAGGAGGTTTTGCTGTGACAATCGACGACGTCCGACCGCTGTCTTTCTCGCTGCGCCGCGATGTCGAGGCTCAGCGGCGGCTTTACGCCGTGCTTTCGTCGCCGAAACGGACGTTTTACGTTCACGGAATCGTCGTGCTGTGGGACCTGCACTGCGCCAAGCGATGGATTACCAAGGATGATTTCATAGATACGCTTGCGACGCGCTTCGAGAACCATCTGATAGAAGGCAAGCTCGGGGTTCGTGACGAATTTCTTGACGAGAATTTCTCGATTGAAGAAGAGGATTGTTCCGACGAGGAGAATCCTTCCCTGCAGGCACGCATCGTGTTTCGAAGGTTGCACGAGACGGGCTGGTTCGAACTTTTTAAAGACACCGTCGAAGGCAGCCTTCGTACCACGCTGGTCGTCGGAGAGCGGGCCAGCCGCCTTGCGGAGTTCGTGGCCGCAGAGCAGCGTCATATTCATGCCGATTCCACATCGTGCGTGCTCAATGTGCGCGTGGGCCTTGAGCACGCGCAAGGCGCGCTGAACCAGATGAGGTCAAGATCTCGCGGGCTGGACGATGCCGTGCTGCGAAGCGTCGTAGGGCGCGAGCTGTGCGAGGCGCTGAAAAACGCCCATGAACGCTCCGCCGTGCTCAACGCCAGAATCAGACGGACGTGCCACGAGTTCAAGCTGACTTCCATGAGAATTGCGGGCTGTCGCACCCAAGACGACCTGCAGATTGTCATGGACGATTACGAACAGAGCCTCTTCGATTCGATCATGCAGCCGCTGCGCATCGAGGACGGGTTCGACCGCAATGGAGATGCCATCGTGCGCATGCTCGACGCCTGGAGCGGCGATTCCGAGCTGTTGTCGCTCGTGTGCGAGACATCGCGCTTACCGGGCATGCCCGAGGGACTTTCGAGGCCGTTCGAATTCATCCAAGACGTACGCTACGCCTATGCGGTCAGGGTCAGGGATGCATGGGAATACGCCCTCTCCCTCGAAAAGCGCATCACGTCCGAGATGTCGAAGAAGCATCGCATGCTTTTGGGCGGCACGTCGACGATGGCGGCCGCTTACGAACGGGCGATCATGCATATTGCGCAGAGCGACGATGCGCTTGCGGCTTGTGCGCTCGAAGCCATGCAGCATGTGCTTTTTCTTCCCGATAAAGGGCCTTTCGACGATTCGTGCCTCTCGACGTTTAGAACGCACGACGATGCGGAGAAGATGAATCGCGTCCGTATTGCCGATCAGGGGGATATGGACACGGTCTGCCGTGCTGATGCCATTGAGGAAAGCGCATTGACGCGTGCGGGAAAGAAAATGCAACGTATGATTGCGCGTCAGGGTGCGCTGGACGGTTCGTCGCTGCCGCTTTCGAGCCGTGCCGACCGCGTCGAGCAGATGCTGTACGTGCTTGCGGCCGATTCGAAGGATTCGGCCTATGTCGTGCCTCCGATCGACGACGAGGATCGCGTGGCGTCGGACGGACAGAACATCGCTCGCGTTCGATTCGTGGAAAGGGCTTCAAGATGAGGCGGTTCTATCAGATGGAAACGGAAAAGAAGGTCAGGACCGTCTGCGCCATGCTTATTGCGCATCGGTATCTGTGCAAGATGAAGTGGGTTTCGCAGGAAGGGGAGCGGACGAAGGATATCGCGCCGGAATTCATGTTCTGCAAAGACCACGAAGACGAAGTGCGCGAGCGTCTTGGTTTCGTGGGATACGACCTCGATCTGGACCCGCAGGGTAATTTCTACATCTGCGCGCCCCAAGACGACGTGGCTGTTCGCTACGAGCGCCTCGACCGTACCGAAACTCTGTTTTTATTCGGCCTGGCTGTGACGTATGAGAACAAACGTTCCGAAATGGGCCGTTTCGCAACGGTCGATTCCGATATGAACGAGCTTCTGAGCCTTTTGTGCGTAACGTATCGCGCATTCGAAAAAGAGCCTCCCATTTCCGAGGTCAGGCGCAGTATGTCTCGGTTCGAGCGTGCGGGCATTGTTGCGCGCAAGCGCGGTCGTTGGTCTGATCTTGATGTGGAGTTTGCAATCCTGCCTGCAATCGCGCATGTTGCCGACCGCGCGACAATCGACGCGTACGAAAAACGGTACGCCGCGGCGCTCGATGCGATGGGCGACGGTGTGATGGATGATGATGCGGGGGATGACGATGACGAATAAGGGCGTGCAGACGGGCATTTATGCGAGAAAGCTGCTCGTGGTGAACTGGTCGCTTCATCAGATGAAGCTGTACGAGCCGTTCAGCATCGACGGGTCGGTGTTCGCCGGCGCGAACGGCTCGGGAAAATCCACGGCATTCGATGCGTTTCTGACCGTTTTGCTGGGAAGCACCAGGCGCTCGAATTACAATCAGGCGTCGAAGTCGCACAGCGCCGACACGCGCAACTTCGCCGAATACGTGGTAGGCAGGCGCAAGGGATCTTCGCAGAAGGGCGTGCGCGAAGGCATGGACTTCACGACCCATATTGCCGCCGTATTCTGGGACTCCTTGCGCGCGTCGGAGGTCACTTTCGGCATGTGCTGCGATTATCGAAGCCGCATAGGCGCGCATGCTCTTGTGCCGAATTATTATTTCTACGAGGGCGGGCTTCCTGAGAATCGCTTGGTGGAAGATGGCGAGGCGCTCAGCGTGCGCGATACCAAGATTTTTCTGAAGCACCTCGAAGACCAAGGCGTCATTTCGAACGTGCATCTGTGCGAGTCGAGCTCCGAGTACAATAAGGGGTTTCTTGCCCGCATGGGTTTCAGCGACCCTGGGTATTTCGGTGCATTGAAAAACCTCGTAGCCATCGGCAAGGACACGCGCATCGAAGACTTTATCTACCGTTACCTATGCGACGGCCGCAGCGTGACGACCGCCGATGACATGAATAGCAATATCGATAGCTGGCAGCAATGCCGCGAAGACCTCGATCGCGCAATTGAACGCCAGAGCGTGATCGGCCAGGAGCGAGAGCGCTTCGCCGCATGGCGTGCGTCTGAAGACGAGCGTGACATCCTCATGCGCGCCCGCATCCTGAGACAGCGTGCCGACCTCGTCGGCGAAATCGAGTCTTTGCGCAAAGAGGAAGAGGAAATCAGGGCGGAGCGTTCGCGGCTCAATGCGCGCATCGCGGCCCTGGAAGCGCATGCGGACAGCATGGACAGCGAGCGTCAGGCGAAGTGGGACTTGGTTAAAAACGACGATGTCCAACGCGAGCGCGGGCGCCTTGCGAAGGATATCGAACGCATCGATATCGAGATCGAACGCTACGAACAGCGCTTCGGCGACGATTTCCGCACGCTCTCCGAGAGTCTTGCGGTTCTGCGCGAGGTGCGCCGGTCGCCCGGCTTCGCAGAGCTATCCTGTGCCGATACGGTGCAGCGTCTGACATCTGCCTTGGAGGCCGCCGTCGAACGCGGCATCGGAGCGCTCGAAGAGGGTCCCGATGCGTTCGACCGCCTTGTCAACCTTGCCACCGAAGCATATCAGAAGGCGCAGCGTGAGGAATTTGCGGTGCTCGACGGGCATCGAGAGGCGTCGGGCCGCCAACTTGAAGCGATGCGGAGGAAAAAGGCCGCCGAAGCGGGGGAGGCGGTGCGCGACGCCGATGCCGACGCGCTGATCGCATATTTGCGCGACGAGGCGGGGATCAAAGCGACGTGCCTGTGCGATGCAATCGATATCGCCCCTGGCGAACAGGGATGGTGCGCCGCTGTCGAAGGCATGCTCGGGCGTAGAAGGTCCGATCTTCTGGTGGCGCCCGATTCATTCGCCCGGGCATTTCGCGCGTACGGTTCGTATCGCGGCCGCAAAACCGTGCGACTCATCGATACGCCGGGCGTCTTGAAGCATATGGAGAAGTCGAAGCGCACAGAAGGCTCGCTCGCGACTAAGGCGATGGCGTGCGAAGGCCGCTTCGCGAAGGCTGCCACGGCGTATATCGACTGGGCGCTCGGCGATATAGCATGCTGCGCCGACAGGGAAAGCCTGCTTGCGTTCATCAGGGAAAATCCTGGGAAATCGGCTGTCACGGCGAATGGAGACTGCTACCGCGGGTTTGCTGTGTACGCGCTTGCCGGCCGCGACCGTCTTCGTTTCATGATAGGGTCGTCTGCGCAGGAGGCGCGCCGCATCGAGGATATTCGCGACGCCGAGAAGGCCATTGCGGACAACGAGAGGCTCGCGGCCGCCATGTCGGCCCGCCAGGAACTGCTGCGCTCCATCAAAGCGGCCTGTCCCGACAAGGAGTCGCGTTTCGCGCGCGGGATTGCTTCGATGGCGGAGGATTACGGCAAGCTGGCGTCTGCCAGGGCGGAAGCGGAGGGCATGCGCGCGGCGCTTGCCGCCTCGGGGTCGAGCGAGTCTGCTTCCGTCATAGAATCGATACGCGCCTTGAAAGACGAAATCGAGTCCGTGCGCGCTGAATCGGCGCAATGCCAGCGCTCGCTCGGCGATGCCGACCGCCGGGCAAAGAACGCCGCGGCACGTCGTGAGCGATGCGAAGCCGATTTCGCGAGGGTCGAAGCGGCGAATGTCGCTTTGGGGGAGGAGCGCCTCGAGGAGGCTGCCTGCCGGGAGTGCGCGGCCGGTTCGCTCAAGGACCTCGAAGAGCGTTCGCGCGCCAAGGCTTCAGCAAGCAGGGAATGCTGGAATGCGC
>USEQ01000102.1 GCA_900553655.1 uncultured Slackia sp.
GATCTCACGAACCTCGAGCTCGTCGATGACCTCCTGCAGATCCTGCGGCAGGCTGTCTTCGAATTCGAGGCGCTCCCCTGTTATCGGGTGCGTGAACGACAGCCTGTACGAATGCAGAAACTGGCGGTCGAGCCCCAGGTTGTCCTTCTTCTGCCATCCGTACACCGGGTCTCCCACGCAAGGATGCTTGATGTATTCCATGTGGACACGAATCTGATGCGTGCGCCCCGTGTACAGCTTGCAGTCTATGAGCGTGTAACCGTCATCGTTTTTACCGGGCTCGAAGCGGCGCTTGACCTCAAACGTCGTGATGGAGGGTCGCGCGTTATCGCGGTCGGAGACCTTCATGCGCAAACGATCGCGGTCGCCACGAGCGATCGGAGCGTCCACCAGGCCGGTCTCGAGGGGAATCCATCCCTGAACGAGAGCCAGGTAGTGGCGGTCCACGTCGCGCGTCCGGATATCCTCCATGAGCGCAAGCCCAACCTCGTTGGTCTTGGCGCACAGCATAAGACCGCTCGTGTCCTTGTCAAGACGGTGCACGATGCCAAGGCGGTCCTGCTCGCCCTGCACGTCGCAGAGATGCTCGCGGCCGCAGTGTGCGATCAGGGCGTTAACAAGCGTGTCGCCGAAATGCCCGTCGGACGGATGGCATACAAGTCCCGCCTGCTTCGATATCACCATGAGGTATTCGTCCTCATAGCGGATATCGAGAGGAATTTCCACTGCCTCGAGAACGGGAGCATGCGGATCGTCGTAGGTTTCGTATTCGAGCACGTCCCCCGCGGCGACGGTCGCGCTTTTGCGCGCGATGCGCCCGTTGAGCGCAGCGCACCCCTCCGCTAAGCACTTGGCGGCGGCAGAACGCGTGGGATACAGGCCCTCGGCGGCCATGAAGGCATCGAGGCGCATGCCTGCGTATTCCGCAGCAACCTCGACGCGCGCGACATCAGTCATGATGCGCCTCCTTCCCTTCATCGCAAGACGGCGTTGCCTCCTTGCGAGACGACGGCCTCGTTGCCAGCAGATAGCCTATAACGAGCAGAACGAACCCGCAGGTCACACCGATATCGGCGATATTGAACACCGGAAAGTCCATGAATGTCAAATCGATGAAATCGACGACGAAACCGTTCGCGAAACGGTCGATGGCGTTGCCTATCCCCCCTGCGGCAATGAGCGAGAGAGCGCAGGTCTCAAACGCCGTCGCCCGATGCCCGAAAGCCCGTTCGTAGAACAGAAAAACCAGCACGACTGCGATGCAGACGACGACGGAAACCACGCCGAGCGCAAACGTCGAATCGCCGAACATGCCCCAGGCGGCGCCGGTATTGTGCACGAGACGAAAACGGAACAGCCCGAACTCCGAAGCGGAAACCTGCCCGAGCGCGTATGAGCTCTGGAAATAGGCCTTGGTCAGTTGGTCGAGAACGAGCCAAAGGGCGGCGACGCCCGCAAAGACGCCGCCGCTTTTCGCCAGAGAAGAATATCGGCTTTCTACCATGGGTTCTATTCGCCCATGCTCTCGAGAACTTCGCCGCAACGCGCGCACACGTCGGGGTGCGCCGCATTGCCGCCGAGCTCGCGATAGTTCCAGCAACGCGGGCACTTGTCCGCCGCGGTCTTTTCCACGGTCACGACGATATCTTCGCCCTCTGCGCGCTCGACCACGACGCTCGCCACGATGAAGAGCTCCTCGAGGTCGGCCGCATCGGCGGACGAAAGAACCTCGAAGGCGGCCTCGGGCGCGGCGATGGTGAGCGCGGCCTCCTGGCTCTTGTTCACCGTCTTGGCGGTACGCGCGTCTTCAAGCGCCTTGGTCACCGCATCGCGAGCGGCGAGCAGCGAATCGAAGCGGTCCATAAACGCCTGGGCTTCTTCGCCCTCGGGAAGCGCGGGGGCGAAATCGGCATCGGTCGGCCAGCCGGCGAGCTGCACGTTCACGGGACGTCCTTCGCGATTGCGCTCCGCCTCAGGATAATGCTCCCAGACCTCGTCGCAGGTGAACGAAAGAATCGGGCTCATAACGCGAACCATAACCTCGAGAATGTTCATGAGCACGGTCTGAGCGGCACGACGAGATACGGAGTTCGGCGCCTCCGCATACAGGCGGTCCTTGATGACGTCCATATAGACGGCGGACAGGTCGGTGATGACGTAGTCGTACAGCGCGCGGAAGACGGAATGGAACTTGTACTCGTCATAGCCGCGCTCGACCTCGTGAAGCACCTCGCGCAGACGAAGCATGGCCCATACGTCGATAGGCTTGAGGTCGACGAAGTCGACGCGGTCGCGCTCCCAGTCGAATCCGTCGAGATTGCCCAACAGGAAGCGGAAGGTGTTGCGGAAACGACGATAGGCGTCAGAGGTGCGCTGCAGGATGGTGTCGCCGATGGAGACGTCGACGGAGTAGTCCGTGGAAGCGACCCACAGACGCAGCACGTCGGCACCGTATTTATCGGTGACCTCGCGCGGGTCGATGCCGTTGCCCTTGGACTTGGACATCTTCTCGCCGTTTTCGTCGACGGTGAAACCGCAGCACATGACGCTCTTGTACGGAGCAGTGCCGAATGCGCCCACGCCGCACATGAGCGAGCTCTGGAACCAACCGCGATGCTGGTCGGAGCCTTCGAGGTACATATCAGCAGGCCAACGCAGGCCGTCCGCCTCGGCGCGATGCTTCAAAACGCCGACGTGAGAAACGCCGGACTCCCACCAGACGTCGAGGATGTCCTTTTCGGGGAGCACGTCTTCGCAGCCGCACTTCGGGCAGCACGTGCCAGCGGGCAGATACTCCTTCGGGTCCTTCGTGAACCAGGCGTCGGCGCCCTCCGTGTTGAAAAGGTCGATGACGGCATCGAAGGTGGACTCGTCGGCGATGATCTCGCCGCAGCTCGCGCACTTGAACACGGGGATGGGCACGCCCCAGCTGCGCTGGCGGGAAATGCACCAGTCGGGACGATCGGCCACCATGGCACCGATGCGGTTCTGGCCCCACTCGGGAATCCACTGGACGTGGTTGCGGATCTGATCGAGAGCCGCCTCGCGCAGGCCGGTCTTCTCCATGGAGACGAACCACTGGTCGGTGGCGCGGAAGATGACCGATTGGTGGCAGCGCCAGCAATGCGGATAGCTGTGGTTGATGTCGACGTGCGCGACAAGCGTTCCCTGCTCTTTGAGCCACTCGATGATCTTCGGATTGGCCTCATCGGTGTCAAGACCGGCGAACAGGGGCACATAGTCGGTGAAGCGGCCATCGTCATCGACCGGCATGATGGTTTCGATGCCGAACTCCTGGCCCACCAGGTAGTCGTCTACGCCGTGGCCGGGAGCGGTATGAACCGCACCGGTGCCGGCATCGAGGGTGACGTGGTCGCCCCAGATGATGCGTCCGACGTTGTCCTGGATGACCGGGCACACGTACGTGACGCCGCCGAACTGGTCGCCGTTCATGAGAACGGGCTCACCGTCGGCTTCGACCACGCGATAATTCTCCCAACCGGCAACTTCGGCAACCTGCTCCACCATTTCATGGGCGAACAGCATGAACTTGCCGTCGGCTTCGACGAAGCAGTATTTGATTTCAGGGCCGAAGGACACGGCCGTGTTCGCAGGAAGCGTCCATGGCGTGGTGGTCCAGATCAAGACGTACGCGTTGTCCGCATCGACGCCTGCGGCGACGAACGGCTCGGGAACCTCGTTGAGCTTGAAGTTCACGTAGATAGACGGAGACATCTCGTCGGCATACTCGATCTCGGCCTCGGCCAAGGCGGTGTGGCAATGCTTGCACCAATGGATGGGCTTACGGCCGCGATAGACGGCGCCGTCAAGGTACATCTGCTTGAACACTTCGACGTTGGCGGACTCAAAGCTCGGCTGGAACGTCAGATACGGATGCTCCCAATCGCCGTTGACGCCAAGGCGCTTGAACCCTTCGCGCTGAACATCGACGAAGCGCTCGGCCCATTCGCGACAGAGTTCGCGCACTTTGGACTGCGGAAGCTCTTTCATCTTCTCGGTGCCGAGCTTCTTTTCCACCTCGTGCTCGATAGGCTGGCCATGGCAGTCCCAGCCCGGGATGTAAGGGGTGAAATAACCGCGCTGGGCATGCGATTTGACAACGAAGTCCTTGAGGATCTTGTTGAAAGCATGGCCGATGTGAATCGGTCCGTTCGCATACGGAGGGCCGTCATGCAGGATGAACGGCTCGCCATCTTTGTTCTTCTCCAAAACACGGTGATAGATATCCTGCTCGACCCACTTCTCCAAGCGCTTCGGCTCGTTCTCGGGCAGATTCGCGCGCATGGCGAAATCCGTCTTGGGCAGGTTCATCGAGTGCTTGTAATCGTTTCCCATCGTGTACTCCGATCCTTTCATTCAAATCGCACAGGCACTACAGCGCGACGTATTGCGCGCAATTTGCCTATTATAGGGAAAATTGTGACATTCCACGCCATGTATTCGATAAAGTTTCGTACGACCCCATCCACAAAGTCTATACTCTTGTCTATTCTGGCCGAACGCACGCTGCGAGACAAGCGCGGCCCGACCCTCGTCACACCGCAGGCGATGGGGGACAGTCCGCCAAGGCACGCTCGATGCAATGCCGGCCTCGAAGCAACAGAAGGAGGATTCATGGCTTACCGCATTGTGACCGACTCCGCCAGCAATCTCGTCGAAGAGATGATTGACGAATTCGGTCTGGAAGTTTTGCCGCTGACATTTATGGTGGACGGCGTAGAGCATCGCAGCTATCTCAAAGGGGCGAAAACCGACCTCAAGCAGTTCTACACCATGATGCGCGAGGGCAAGGTGATCACCACATCCCTTCCCAACATGCAAGAAACCGAAAACACATTGCGCGCCATTCTCGAACAGGGAGATGATGTTCTCTACCTGGGCTTCTCGAGCGCTCTTTCCGGAACCTACCAGGCAACGGCCCTTCTCATGGAGCAGCTCTCCGAAGAATACCCGCAGCGCACCCTGCGAGCCGAAGAGACGTTCGCGGCATCGGGCGGGCAAGGCATGCTCGTATACCTCGCCTGCAAGAAAGCGCAAGAAGGAGCAACGCTCGATGAAGTGGGCGATTTCGTCGTGCAGACGCGAGACCATCTGTGCCACTGGTTCACCGTCGACGACCTGATGTTTTTGTTCCGCGGCGGACGCGTGAGCCGCACGAGCGCCTGGGCGGGCACGATGCTCAATATCAAGCCGGTGCTTCACGTTGACAGCAAGGGCGCTCTTGTTCCGATGGAAAAAGTTCGCGGACGCAAGAAGTCCATCAAAGCCCTTGTCGACCACATGGAGAAAACCGCCATCGAGCCAGCATCTCAAACCGTCTTCATCACTCACGGCGACTGCATCGAGGATGTCGAACTGCTTAAGTCGGAAATAGCCGAACGCCTCGGCGTCACCGATTTCGTCGTGAACTACGTAGACCCCGTCATCGGAGCGCATTCAGGCCCGGGGACCTTGGCGCTTTTCTTTGTCGGAACGGAAAAATAACGAATCGGCGGATGCGCCTGCATCCGCCGACCCCA
>USEQ01000103.1 GCA_900553655.1 uncultured Slackia sp.
AGCAGCGCTAGAGCCTTAGGTCCAGGCTGAATGATTTCAGCAAAATCCTGCGCCCCGCTTGCCCGCATGGCCGAAAACATCGCGTCCACGATAACGCGAGCTTCTCCGTCGTCGTAGCGAGCAAGCCAATCGTTCAAGACATCGTGCGCAAACCGAGCCGATTGGGCAAGCTCGTCGCACACTTCGAATCCGAAGCCGTCTATCCCCCATGTGAAAGGATCGTGCTGCCATGCGCCGGAAGCACTCGATTTCACCACAGTATACGGAGAGGAATGCTTCATAAGCATGCCAATCAACGACTCCCGCGGCACATATCGCTCTATCAGAGGAACAACCGCAGCACGTTCGTTTTCGGAAAACATGCCCGAACGAAAACCGGGAGCGTCGAGGCAGTACGCGCGCCGAATGCGCCTGCGCGTCTTCTCGTCGCACTTCGCCGCGGCGTACACGGCGAGATTTCCGCCCTTCGAATGGCCGCCGACGTACAGCGTCTTCGGCAAACGGTGCGCGACGGCTTCCAAGTACCGCAACGCGCCCGTCTGCGAGGGCACGCGATCCATGTAGGCCATATCGAAATCTTCGCGCCACCCCGTAAACGAGCAGTCCGTGCCGCGAAACCCCACAAAGGCGAATTCGTTCTTATACGAGAACGAAAGCGCGGCAAATTGCGTGTTGTTCTCCTCGTCGAACACGCTCGCGCATTCGCTCATATGCATATCGCGAAACCGAGGACTCGCCGCCAAAGCAAGCATGAGGTCTTTGATTTTATGGGGAACAAGGCCGACGAACATCTCGTCGTAATACTCGGCAAGAAGCGCATCTTTGAACCGAAAGCCGCGCTGGAACGCGAAAACCGATCGCAGGCGTGCCGCGGCAATGCCGCCGAGCGTCTTCTCCTCCCGCATCGGAGGCAGAATCTTCTCCATACGCACCATGCAGAACTCGGAAAGCACAAGCGCATCGACCGCGCAAAACGGCACCTCTTCGAATGTGGCGAACTCGGTCGCCAGGTAATCCATGATGGTTTTCATACGCGACCTTTCCGCATAGATTCCTTACCCACAAGAACAAGCGCCCGTAAACGACTGCCAACGAAGGAGGACCGAAGCACATGGCAAGACGGCTCGTCCGCGAAGATGGCCGCAAAAGGTTTTGCGCTCACCTGCAAGCCCGTTACTTCGACGCGCCATCACCTTCCCATACAAAAGGCCCGCCGCACAAGGCGACGGGCCGATTGATAGCAAAACGTCAAACGCGCACGCATGCGCGCATGCTCTTATTCGAACAGAGATGCAACAGAGCCGTTCTCGTAGACGTTGCGAATGGTCTTCGCGAACAACGGAGCAACGGAAAGAACTTTGATCTTGCCCGTCTGACGCTCGAGGGGAACGGGGATAACGTTGGTGACGACAACCTCTTCGATGCAGGAATTGGCGATGCGCTCGTACGCCGGACCGCTGAAGATGCCGTGCGTCGCGCATGCGAAGACCTGCGCGGCGCCTTTCGCCTTCAGAGTTTCGGCGGCGGCAACGAGGGAACCCGCCGTATCGATCATATCGTCGTTAAGAATGCAGATCTTATCCGTGACATCACCGATCAAAGCGGTGATCTCCGCCTGGTTATGGCGCGGGCGGTCCTTATGCATGATCGCGATATCGCTGCCAAGCATGGTCTGGAACTTCTTGGCTGCCTTTGCACGACCTACGTCGGGAGAAACGACGCACAGCTTCTCGGGGTCAAAGCCCTTCTTCTTAAAGTAGTCGACGAAGATGGGCATGGCGGTCATGTGGTTGACCGGACGGTCGAAGAAGCCCTGGATAGCATCCTGATGAAGGTCGATCGTAATCACGTTGTTCACGCCAGCGGTCTCAAGCAGGTCGGCCACAAGCTTCGCCGTGATGGGCTCGCGCGGAGCGGCCTTACGGTCCTGACGCGCATAGCCGAAATGGGTAATAACAGCCGAAATGGTGCGGGCAGACGCACGCTTGGCGGCATCGATCATAATCAAGAGCTCCATGAGAGCGTCGTTAATGTGAGCACCGGCGACGGACTGGATCAAGAACACATCGGCGCCGCGCACGCTCTCAAGATAGCGTGCATAGATTTCACCGTTCGCGAACTTCTCGAGCTTCACATTGCCAAGGGAGACTCCCAGCTCATTGGCAATCTGGTCAGCAAGCTCGGGGTTCACGGAACCGCTGAAAACGGCTATGCTCTTCTTCATTTCGGTCATGGATGATCGCTCCTTATTTTCCTCAAGACCTCTGCCGAAAGAAGCTCCTGCCCGCCAAGTACGCGAACAGGAGCGCGTGTACGTATAAGTGTATTATGCCCTATTGCGCGAACTTATTCAGCTTTCGCCTGCTGCGCCTGGGCTTTTTTATCGCGCAGCTTCGCCATGTGCTTGGATGCCCAGCCCGGAATCTGACGCTGCTCGGCACGTTCAAGCGCAAGAGCATCAGCCTCAACATCACGCGTGATGCACGACGCTGCGCCGATGATGGCACCTTCGCCAATGGTCACGGGAGCAACCAGCATGGAATCGCTTCCGACGAATACATCGTCTCCGATAACCGTAGCATGCTTGCTCACGCCGTCGTAGTTGCAGGTGATGGAACCCGCGCCAATATTGACACCCGATCCCATGGTGGTATCGCCGATATAGGAAAGGTGCGGAACCTTGCTGCCGGCACCGATGGTGGATTTCTTGATTTCCACATGCGTGCCCGCCTTGGCCCCCTCGCACAGATGAGTGCCGGGGCGCAGGTATGCGCGGGGACCGGACGTCGCGTGGTCATCGAGACGCGCGTCTTCGGCGACCGTCTCGTCAATGCGGCAGCCACGGCCTACCACGGTATCCGCAAGGCGCGTATTAGGACCGATAACGCTATCGCGGCCGACGGAAGTCTTTCCCATCAGAAACGTCATGGGCAATAGCTCGACGTCGTTTTCTATCTCGACATCGGGGCCAATCCATACCGTGGAGGGATCCCACATGGTAACGCCGGCGGCCATGTGGCGCCGGTTGATACGATGCTGCATGGCGACGCTTGCCTGAGACAGTTGAATGCGGGAGTTGACGCCCATAGCCTCTTCGGCGTCATCGGTAAGCAGCGCAAGCACGTCGCGACCGTCGTTGCGGCAGATTTCAAGCACGTCGGTAAGGTAATACTCGCCTTGTGCGTTATCGTTCGTAATGCGAGAAAGCGCGTCGAAGAGCGCCGGCGCATCGAAGCAATAGAAGCCGGCGTTGCATTCGTCAATGGCGGCTTCTTCCGGCGTTGCATCCTTCTGCTCGACGATGCGCGCAACCGAATCGCCCTCGCCTTCGCGCACAATGCGGCCATATCCGAAAGGATCGTCCATCTTCATGCTGAGCACCACCACCGCAGCACCCGTCTCTTCACGCTTGGCAACAAGGGCAGAGATGGTTTCGGGGGTAATCAGCGGGCAATCGCCCGAAAGGACAACCAAAGAGCCCTCGGCAATCGAGCCGTCTTCGCAGCTCATGGCTTCACGAGCGGCATTGACGGCATCGCCCGTGCCGAGCTGCTGCGTCTGGATAACAATTTGAGTGTCGGACTCGACCAAAGGAGCCACTTTTTCGCTCATATGGCCGAGGACGGAAATAACGTCGGAAATGCCGGCATCGTGCGCTGCGTCGACGACCCAGCGGACAAGCGGTTTGCCCAAAACCTCGTGGGCCACCTTAGGCTTCTCCGATTTCATGCGAGTGCCTGCACCCGCAGCAAGAATCAAAGCTTTAGCGTTCATGCGAGAACCTTCTTCGCATCGACAATAAGACACGCGCAGTATAGCGCAGGTCAACTCCAAGCCCTTACGGCTACGGCGAAGACCCACGCAATCCGCAGGAAACAAACGGGCAATGAGCGCTGTCGAACGAAGCGACGCTTAGATATGGCATGGAGCCAAGAAAGAGGCGCGAATCAGATGATCGGCCTCGTCCATTCGGGAAGGCCCTTCGCGCGCCTGTTCGCACGGCGGCCGCGCATGTTTTCCACGCAGCCTTGCATGCCGTGGGGAACATATTCCAAGTTCTCGATGTCTTCGGGCAAATAGCTCACCAGGCTCAATGGAGCAGTCTGCACGATGCTTTCCGGGTCGGGGCCCGGTATACGCGGCGCCGCCTCAAAGCCATACACCGTAGCACCTTGGGCGACCAGCTTGTTCTCATAGCCGCTCCAAGGCTCTTCCGGAAACATCGCGCGCACGTCGTCGGTGCACCAGCGCACCTCGTAGCCCGCTAGCTCGAGCTGCGTCAGCGAAAAATCGCGCAGCGGCTGGCTATCGGTGCGCAAACGCACCATGCCTCCTTCGGCCAGAACAGCGCGATACGCCATGAGCCTGTCCACGTACGTCAAACGCAGCGGGGCTTTTTTCTTCTTGGGAAACGGCGTCGAAAAATTCAGCAGGATAGCATCGAGCTCGCCCGAGGCAAACATGGTCGAAAGATCGAGGTCGGGATCCTCCTCGAACACGAACACCGCGTTCGAAACGCCTTCGGCCAAAGCGCGCTCGGCACCACGCATCACGCACACGCCTTCGATATCAAGCCCGATAAACAGCACGTCAGGATTCGCCTTCGCGCACGCCACCGTATATTCGCCTTTTCCGCACCCCAGATCGAGGCATACGCGTTCGTATGGCTTGTCGCGGAAGGTTCGTTCGGCGAAAGACCCCTCCTGAGGCATCCACCTGCACCACGAACCGGCCCATGAACAGGGCTGAGACTCCACCGCCCGGGCACATCCCGCAAGACGCTCTTCAAGCGAAAAGCTTTTCGGCATACGAGAACGAGCGGTACGCATGGGAATCGGTCCTTTCTGACGACAACGAGCGCGCTTTGCGAAAATCGGTTCATCCGACCGAACGCGTAAAACGAACGGATGCATGAAACGAACCGACGCGGGAAAGACCGAGTGCGCACGAAACGCTCGAACATGCGAAGCGATCCGGCACGCAAACGGTCGGTGTGCGAAGCAATCGCCCATCTTAGCGCGTCGAAGCGTTCTTGACGAGAAGAAACGATAAAGAATGCCCCTACAGCTCGACCACACGAGTGGCCACGCGTCGCAGCAATGCAGGAGAGTGCGAGACCAGCAGAACGCCTATCCCCTGGCTGCTCGTGTAGTCCACGAGAAAGCGCCACACCTGCGCCTGCGTCACGGCGTCGAGCATGGCGGTCGTTTCGTCGCAGATGAGATATCGCGGGTTCGACGCCAAGGCGCGAACGATGCAGAACCGCTGTAGCTCCCCACCCGAAAGCTCATGCGGATGACGGAGCATCCATTCCTCGCGAATGCCCAAAGCTTCGCACAGATCGCTGCGCATCTGGCCCGCTTCTTCCAAAACGGCCCGCATGCGCATGCGCGGATCGACCATGCGCTCGGGATGCTGGCCTATAAGCTGTACGGGGCACGCCCCCCGCTTCGGCAAAGCAACGCCGTCCACGAGCACCTTGCCTTGCTGCGGACGAAGATAGCCG
>USEQ01000104.1 GCA_900553655.1 uncultured Slackia sp.
AGCCTGCACCGAGGGAAACCTTCGAAAGCTTCGTGCAATTGTTGAACATGTATCCCATATTCACGCTGCTCGACGACGTAAACGACGATAAATCGAGCACAGCAAGCGATGCGCAGCCGGAGAACATCCAGGACATGTCCGTCACCTTCAACGTATCGAATGGCGTCAAATCGAGAGAAACGAGTGATGAGCAGTTGCGAAACATTCGCAGCATGGTCGTGCAAGACGAGGTATCAAGCGGTTTTGCATCGAAACCCTTCAAGGAAGAACAGCCGTCGAACATCTCATTTATACTGACCAGAGGCGCCCCGGACAAGAAGGAAAGATCGACCATTTGCAACGCAACGCACCCACGGAACATATAAGAAACATCCTGCACCGCAGGCATGGCACAACCCTGCACCCCAAGGGATTCAAGAGACGAGCAGCCATCAAACATGCCGAACGCATTCTTCACATTGGGCATAACCACACCGGAGAGGTCAATCGCACGAAGATTTGCGCATCCTTTGAACATACGCGATGTCTCTGTGGTGGCAGACATGTCCAAATTCGAAAGGCCCTCAATGGATTCGCACGCAGTAAAATCTTTGAAATAGCCCCAACGACTCGGGCAAGAAATTCGGTCGCGTACGACTACGGCGCGCACCGTGAACTTCGCGTCGCCCACAAGAGAACTCAGCGCCTGATTCTCGACCCCCTGAAACGCCTGCGTCAGCACGCCATAGCGGCCATCGGGTTCGGCATCACGCTGGAGCACCAGCGTCCCACTATCATAGAGCATCGCATAGCCGCCCTCCGAGGCATACGCAGATGCCCTTTCGTCAGCAATGTTCGGCGCAAACGAAAGCAGCACAAGCGCAATCGCCGCCGCAACAAGGCCCGCCAGGCCCCTATGCTTCACATTTTCCATATCAACCTTCCTTACTCAATCGATCGAAGCCTTCGCGCATGTCGCATTCATGGCGACGCAGGACGAAGCCGCATGCGAGCGCTCTGCATAGTTTATACTCTATGTTCGAATTCGCTTCCACATCCGCATTGCCTGCAACGGCATGCCTTCGAAACGCTAACGAAAACCCCACCCCGAAAGGAGCCGCGCGCCTCGTGTGCCCTTCCATAGACAACGTCTCTGACTTCACAATGCAACCGCGCCCGCGCACCAAACACTCCGACGTGCTCATCGTGGTTCCCGCCTACAACGAATCGGCCACAATCGCACGCGTAACCGCGCAGCTCGAGCAGCTGCCCTACGACTACCTGGTCATCAACGACGGCTCCACGGACAATACGGCCGAAATCTTGCGCGACATCCGCGCGCCGCACATCAACCTTTGCAAGAACCTCGGCATCGGCGGCGCGGTGCAGACCGGCTACAAATTCGCCTATGCGAACGGCTACGATATTGCCGTGCAGTTCGATGGAGACGGCCAGCATGACGCCGGCTGCATCGAGCGCCTCATCGCGCCCATCCGTGAAGGCCGAGCGGATTTCGTCGTGGGATCGCGCTTCGTTTCCTCCGACATTCCTCAGCAGCCGCTCAAGGCGCACGGGCATCTTCATCCTCTCCAAGCTCATCCGGCTTGTGACAGGCACCCGCATCCTTGATGTGACCTCGGGTTTTCGTGCGGCAAGCAGGCGCATCATCAAGCAATTTGTGGACTACTATCCCGCCGATTACCCCGAGCCCGAAACGCTGGCGGGCATTCTTGCCGGCGGCATGCGCGTACAGGAGGTGGGCGTTATCATGCACGAGCGAGCCGGCGGCACCTCTTCTATCGGTGCCATCTCTTCTATCTACTACATGATCAAAGTCGGCTTGTCCATCCTGCTTGTCCACCCCTACGAGAGAAGGTAGCCATGCCCCTCGTTCAACGAATGATCCTGCTCATCGCGAGCCTCTGCTTTCTTGCGTTCGTGCTGCATCTGGTCAAAAAGAAGCGCCTGTCCACGAAGTACTCCCTGCTCTGGATCGTGCTGAGCTGCGCCGGAATTGCAGCGGCGGCGTTTCCGGGCTGGGTGTTTTGGCTCACGGATCTTTTCGGATTCGATCTACCGGTCAACATGCTTTTCTTCGGATGCATATTCTTCCTGATGGCGGCCACATTTTCCTGCGTGTCCATAGCATCGGACCAGTCCGAGCACATCCGCGACCTTATCCAGGAGGTTTCGCTGCTCAAACAGCGCGTGGAAATCCTGGAGCATGAAAACGAACTTCTCAACGAGGCGGCGCTACGCCGCCCTGATAACCGACCCTAGCAACGGACCCGATCTTATGAACCAATCCCGCAACGCGCTTCGCGGCATCATCACGCCCGAACGCCTCAAAACAACCGGCTGCATCGCACTGCTCGTCGCACTCGCGTGCGCGACGCATGCGGTGTTCCTGCCGCAATTCTTCGGCACGCCCTTCGATCCTTTCACCTACTACGGCGGAGACGCTACGGCGCAGATGGTGGGCGCCGTCTCGTTTTTGGAGCGAAGCATTCTTGACGGCAACCTTTTCTGGAGCTGGGAGTACGGCCTTGGCGGAGATTTGTACGAGCAGTTTTCCTACTACTACTCCACCTCGCCGTTTTTCTATCTGATGTTTTTCGTCAAGCTGCTCTTCGGCGCGGCGGGCGGATCTTTCGAAAGCGCACAGGAATGGCGCCTGATCGGCAGCATTGTGAAGCAGGTCCTATGCATGAGCTTGATGCTTGCCCTCATGCGCCAAGAAGGCAAGCGACGCACATGGGCCGTGCTGGCCGCCGCCACATACGGCTGCTCCGCCTGGTATATAGACAACTCCTTCGCCTTCGACTTCATGACCGACGCCATGATCTGGCTTCCGGCCATCGTCATGGCGTTCAACGTACTGAAGTGCAATTGGCACGCGCCGGAAAATGCCAAGAGAACGTTTTCGTGGATTCCCTTGTGCCTGGTCATGGCGCTGTGCCTGGCGAATAACTTCTACTTCGCCTATATTTCGCTTTTCTTCTGCATTGTGTTTGCGCTCATTTTCGCTTATGAACCGCTCGCGGCGGCGAAGTCGCGCAAAGACGCGCTTGCAACCTGGGCGAAGCGCATTGCCGCGCTCGCCGGCATTGTCGTTGTTGCGCTCGGCCTTGCCGCCGTGGCGTTTTTCCCTTCGGTTCTTACGTTTCTGGGCGCAGACCGCGCGCAGGTAACGCCGACGTTTAGCTTCTTCGCGCCGCTCGAATTCTTCGGCATTGTTCCCGAGGCGCTGTTCAAGGGCGGATCGTATTTCGCAACGGACAGCCAGACGTACGCGTTTCCCCTGTTCATCCTGCTCGCGCTGCTGATTGACTACCGTAAAGCGCCCAGCATGGTGCGCCGCAAAAGCCTGCTGGCGGCCATCATGATCGCCGCGTGGATGATCCCGCTGGTATCAAGCGCCATGAACGGCTTTTCCTATCCGTCCAACCGCTGGTGCTACCTGGTGGTTTTCGCCGTTGCATACGCCATTCCCGATTGGCTTGACGCCATTGTTGCGCAAAAAACCGCAAAGCCCGCCGCCATCATCGGCATTGCCGCTTTCGTGGCGCTGTGCTGGCTCACCCACGACCTGCGCGTCGAGGCGGCGAGCAGCGTGGTGGATTATTCCTTCGCCGACCTGGGAAAATCCGATGCCCTGATGCTCCTGCTGCAGCTTGCCGCGATCGTGCTGCTCTTCGTTGCCGTGCGTGACGGCCTTCGCACGCAGACGCGGCGACTCATGGGACCAAGCATTGCCGCCTGCCTTCTTGCCGCGCTGCTCATCGCCATGCCCTTCGGCCCATATTCGCTGGCCTCGGGATACCGCGGCAGCAGCGGAGCAGAAACCATCGGCGCAACCGGCAGCGACCCAAGCGCCGATTTGCAGGAGCTTTTCGAGGGAGACAGCCAAACGTGCGAGGCCTATGCGCTGCTTTCCGACAAAACGGACGACCATCGCGCATTTTTCCGCAGCATTGACGAAGAGACCGTCACGGACGGGCGCGACGAACTGGGACACCTTGCCCGCTACGAAAACCGCTCCTGGCTCATGGGAACCTATCCCGTCAGCGTGTACAACTCGCTCATCGGCAAAGACGTCAGCCAGTGGCTCAAGCTTGACCAGCACGTTTCGTCCACGTCGCTTTCCGCGTCGCATTACCGCGGATTCGACCACCGCCTTTTCGTGGAAAACGCCTGGGGCGTGCAGTACAAGTTCAACACCCGCGCCAACGAGGCAAGCAACCTTTACGGCTACCGCGTCGCAGAAACCAACCCGTTCATCTACGAAAATGAATACGCCCTGGGCATAGACCTTTGGTACGATTCTTGCCTGCCGCAAAGCGCAACCGACGCATGGACCTACGCCCGCAAGGACGCCGCCCTCATGCAGACCGCCGTCCTTGACGATGAAACGATCGCCGGCAATTCAACGGCACGCGCGCTTGCAGATGGCGCCGCGCTGGATGACACCGTGCATGCGATCGAAGTCACGCCCGACACCGCCTCCTTCGACAACTGCATGCTTGAAAACGAAGTCTTCGAAAACGGCACGCTCACGCAGGCAACCGTCACGGCAGGCGAGAACGCGCGTATCAGCATTGCCCTTCCGGAGCAGACCGAACCGGGCGAATACCTGCTGGAATTCACCGCCGTGAACGCCGAGGGCACCTCGTGGACCATGGTTGCCAACGGCGAAGAATTCTGGACGGGCAGCTCAAGCCACCGCTGGAAATACCCCACGGAAGAATACGTGCTGTGTTTTCCCGCGGGCACCACGACGCTGCAGACGCTCGACCTGGAGCTTGAGGCGGGAACGTATCAGATTTCCAACCTGCGCGCGGAATTCGACTCCTACCGAAACCTTGACGCGTGGACCGCAGCGCGCAACGCCTGCAACCTGGAAAACCTGACGGTGGACGGCGGGTACGTGCACGGAACGGCGCATCCCGACAGCGCCGGCATCCTTGCGCTGTCCATCCCCTATTCCGACAACTGGACCTGCACGGTCAACGGCGAAGCGTACGAGACGTTTGCCGTCAACGGCGTGTTCACGGGCATTGCGCTTGAACCGGGCGCATACGAAATAGAGCTGCGCTACACGAACAAGGCTTTCGTCATCAGCGCCGGAATCTCTCTTGCCACCGCGTTGGCGCTTGCCGCCTGGGCAGGCATCGCACTCGCGCGCCGCCGCAAAAGGAACCACGCCGCTTAAATACACAGGGCCCGAAGCGAAAACGCCTCGGGCCCTGCACGGCACGCGCCAAACGCTACCGATGATCGCCGTTCGAACGGCACGAACGCTCAATATAGATGGGGCGATTTTTTCCCTGCGTGTACACGCGCGCCAGATACTCGCCCATAACGCCGAGCACCAGCAGCTGCAAGCCGCCCAAAAGCAGCACAAGCGACACAATGGTGGCGTAGCCCGGAACGTCCACGCCGAACATCAGGCGTTGAAACACCACGACCGCCATGTAGATGATCGCAAGCGCCGAAGCGCCT
>USEQ01000105.1 GCA_900553655.1 uncultured Slackia sp.
ATGGAGCGCGAAGGCAGCGTGGTCATCAACTTCCCCGGCAGCGAAAAAGCCGCCCGTGAAAACTGGGAAGCCATCGCCGATGTCCTCCCTCATGCCGCCCTCATGAAGCAAGGCGGCGGCCACTAAGAGACCGCATGCAACGCAAAAGGAGCCCGATCGGGCTCCTTTTGCGTATAAAGATCAGACCAGAAAGGGGAAGAGCGAAGCGTTTTCCCCGCCCCGCAGGTCAACCAAAAGACCCAAGCGAGCAGGGGCGCGAGAAAATCGCTTGCGTTTCTCGCTCTTCCTTTATTTAAAAAACCGAAAACGCAGAACGAAGCGCATAGCCCCTCGAAGAGGGGCGATAGCGCAGTGAGCGATTTACTCGCGCCCCTGCGAGCGCTCCCAGAGTCCCGTTTTCCCGCCGTCTTTCTTCAGCAGACGCACATCCATGATCTCCATACCGCGATCGACGGCTTTGCACATGTCATATACGGTCAGACACGCAACGCTCGCAGCAGTCAGCGCCTCCATCTCAATGCCGGTCTTGCCGGTCACGCCGCACGTGGTGGTCACGTGAATGCCCACTAGCCCATCCTCACGCTGGCCTTCGCACACCGGTTCGCATGACACTTTCGCCTTCGTGATATTGAGCGGATGGCACATAGGGATGAGCTCACTCGTCTTCTTCGCCGCCATCACCCCCGCTACGCGGGCGCATGCGAGCACGTCGCCCTTCGCCGCCGCCCCCGACGTGATAAGCTCGAGCGTTTCGGGCTTCATGGCAATGAAGCCCTCGGCCACCGCAACGCGTTCGGTGTCGGCCTTTTGGGAAACGTCCACCATCCGCACGTCTCCCTGCTCATCGATATGGGTCAGTTGTTCCGCCATCAGTGCTCCTATCCGCCAATCTGGCTCATATTGCGTTCGGTTCCCACTTTGTCATGATGCTCGTCGGGTTTTGCGCCAAGCGCCGCCAAGAGCACATCGCGCACGGCCTTGTCCCCCTTGCCCGAACGCAACGCAGCACGCACGTCGAACTCTTCATCGGAAAAAAGGCACGGACGAATCTTGCCATCCGCCGTCAAGCGAAGACGATTGCATTCGCTGCAGAAGTGGCGCGAAAGCGGAGAGATGAATCCGACCGTGCCCTTTGCGCCTTCGAATTCGAAGTAGCGCGCGGGGCCCCAGCCGGTAGGCTTGTGGTTCCCGGCAGGCTTGAGCTCGCCAAGGCCGGATGCGATGGCCTGTTCGTTTATCATGCCGAAAAGCTCTTCGCTGGCAATGACGTCCTCCTTGCCCCAACCGCAACCGCATGACCCGGTGCTTTCGCCCACGGGCATGTACTCGATGAAGCGCACGTGCAGCGGACGGTCGATCGACATGCGCGCGAACCCGAACACGTCCTGGCCAAGCGAGCGCACCACCACGGAATTCAGCTTCACGGGGTCGAAGCCCGCCTCAAGCGCCGCATCGATGCCGGCCATAGCTTCGTCAAATTTATCGCGACGCGTGATGGCCGCGTATTGAACCGGGTCGAGCGTATCGAGCGAAATATTCACGCGAGAAAGCCCTGCCGATTTAAGTTCATCGGCCATCTTCGGCAAAAGAATGCCGTTGGTCGTAAGCGCGATGCTTTCGATGCCAGGAATGCGATTCAAACCGCGGATCAAATCGGCGACGCCAAGGCGAACCAGCGGCTCCCCCCCTGTAAGGCGTAGGCGCTTTATGCCGATGCCCGCCGCAACGGACACAAGTCGCTCTATTTCCTCAAGCGAAAGAACATCCTTGTGCGAAAGTGCGGAAACGCCCTCTTCAGGCATGCAATATATGCACCGAAGATTGCAGCGATCCGTAAGCGAGATGCGCAGATAATCGATGGTCCTGCCGTGAGAATCTTTCATGAAATCCCTCTCCTCTATATTCTCACTACAGTATAAAGGATAGCGCAGCGAAGAGCCCGCCTTACCGCACGGTCATCGCGAAACCAGGTACATGCTTTCGGAGGGAATCTCTACGAGAAGCTCGTCGCCCTCTCGGGGCAGCTGCGCCTCAGGCACCGCGAGCTTGTCCACCTTCCACTGCACATGAATCTTGAGGAACTTCATGGTCGCATCCTCTTCGGCCATATCGTGCTTCAGGCGAAGGCTATCGGCCGCATCGAGAAACGAGAGCATGACCGTGCGTTCGAAGCGTGAATCGCTCACACGGTCCGCACGCACGCGGAACACGTTCGTCCCCGGCCTTTCGGCGCGCCTCAGGAAGAACGCGCGCACGCCGAACCAGCGAACGTCGCGAGGCACGAGGGTTTCGCTCGCAAGCCTGATGCCCCAATCAGGCAGCTCAACTGTATGGTCGTCCACGTAACGCGCGGGCGTCGTGTTCTTGCATCCCGACAGTTTCACCGCGGCAAGGCTCTCAGGACGGTGCACCACGCGATGCTTCGGCCCGATTTCGCATATACGCCCATTGTCCACGACGGCAATGCGATCGCAGAACCGATACGCCTCGTCGATATCGTGGCTTACATAGAGAATGGTCCCCTCGTACTCTTCGAACAGGCCGATGAGGTTTTGCTCGAGCGAGCTTTTCAGATGGGCATCGAGCGCCGAAAACGGCTCGTCAAGCATCAAGATCCCCGGTCGGGCGGCAAGCATGCGAGCAAGGGCAACGCGCTGCTGCTGGCCTCCCGAGAGCTGGGCGGGAAAGCGCTTTTCCATCCCGATGAGGCCAAAGCGCTTAAGCTGCTCGCCTACAATGCGCTTCCTGTCGGAATCGGAAAGGCTTGCCTCCATCCCGGCAGCCACATTCTGCTCGACGGTCATATTGGGAAAGAGCATATAGCTCTGGAAGAGAAGCGCCGTCTTGCGCTGCTGCGGCGACAGATCGATGCGAGCGCGCTTCCCCGCCTCCTTCTCGAAAAACGTCGCTCCGTTCACAACGATACGCCCTTCGTCGGGCTTCTCGATACCGGCGATGCAGCGCAGCGTCAGCGATTTTCCGCACCCCGATGCGCCGAGGAACCCTAGCGTCTCATCGCCCGCGCAAAACGACACATCGAGCTTGAACGACCCCATGTCCTTCTTGATGTCAACTTCAAGACTCATTCCCTACTCCTCCTGCTGGCGCAGACGATAGCGCGTAGTTCGCCGGCTCCAAAGGTTTATGAACAATATCACCAGGAAGCTGAATGCGATGATAACCGCCGTCCAGAACAAGGCGACATCGGTGTTTCCGTTCATCCATTCGAAATAGATGGCAATGGGGATGGTTCGCGTGATGCCCACGTAATTTCCCGCAAGAAAAAGCGTCGCGCCGAACTCCCCCAAAGCGCGGGCGAAAGCGAGCACCGTGCCCGCCGCGATGGACGACCACGCAAGCGGCAACATGAGCTTGAAGAATATCTTGCCTTCGCTCCATCCTAACGTTCGGGCGGCGTCGAGCATATTGCGGTCAATCCCCTCGAACGCGCCGCGAGCGCTTCTGTACATGAGCGGAAACGAAACCACCACCGCGGCAAGCACCGTGGCAGGCCAGCTGAAGATGAGCGGAAAGCCTATGTCGATGAACCAGCGGCCTAGCGCCGTATTGTTGCCCAGGAGAAGCAATAGCACGAAACCGCACACCGTCGGCGGCAAAACCATGGGAATAGTAAAGACGGAATCGGCGATATCCTGCGCTCTTGAAGGAATGCGGAGGCTCCACCATGCCGCAAGAAGACCCAGTACAAACACAAGGACGATCGCCGTACCCGTCGTTTTCAGCGTCACCCACAAGGGGCTCCAATCGAGCTTTGCAAGAAATTGGCTAGCCTCGTCCATGGCAGAGGATTCCTCGACGAACGTTCCTTCCTCCCATGCGGCGAAATCGAGGAAGTCCGCATAGCGAAGCTCGGCGTGCGAAGCAGAGGCCGAATCCGTCACATCGGAGCCGTCGATTCCTATCACGCTGACATAGAATACGCCAGATGCGTATTCCTGGTTGAAGAGGAAGCAAAGGCCCTCGCTCTCGAGGCTGAACGATTCATCGGTGGTCACATACACCGGGGTCCCCGGCTCAAGCCGAGCCGACCCGCTCGCCGCCTCGGCGTCAAGCTTTTGAAGATATGCCACCACCCAGGACAAGCCTGCGTCACGATCACCCGAACCGATTCTCTCCTCGAGCGCTCCAGAATCCACGTAGAGCACCGCATAGCCGTCGACTGCCACGAGGCATACGTCGTTTCGAGCGTCACCCTGGAGATAGGAATACCCCCGATAGGCGCCGTCGATAGCGCGATTGCTCCCTTTTTGCGCACGCGAGAAACCGGCGACGTCGAAGGGCGCCCCGTTCGCAAGCGCATCCTCCCCCTCGGGATCGATTTCGATTCCCGAAGCATCCACGGGAATCGACGCAAGTCCGCCTTCGTCTGCAACAACGTCCGAAACAACCGATTCGCGCGCCGCGGAATCGGATTCTTGGGCATATGCCGAAATGGGCACCGCCAAAGCGATGCCCATAACAAATGCCGTCAGTGCTTGTAATGCGCGTCTAGGCAAGCTCAAAGCCCCATTTCTGCCAAATCTCCAGGGCGGCGGGATCGCTCATCGCCCAATCCAAAAACGCCTTCGAAGCTTCGGCGTTTTCGCTTCCTGCCGTAATAGCCGCAGGATACACGATTGCCTTGTGCGTGTCGGCAGGAACGACGGAAAGAACCTTCACGCCGCCGAAACGATACACGTCGGAGCTGTAGACGAACGCAATGTCGACATCGCCCGATTCGGCATGCTTGCATACATTGCCCACGGACGTGTCGAGCACCACTTTGTCGGCGATAGCGCCGGTGAACTCGCCGCCTTTACCGGATTCGTCAGAGTACGCACCCACCGTATACAGAGACTGGCATGCGTAGTTGCCCGCAGGAACGGACTCATCGCCCACGCAAATGGTGTAATCGCCCGATACGGCCTCTTCAAGCGTCAGGCCCTCGGGAATTTCGGTATTGCTCTCGCCCGTCACCATAACGAGATCGTTCTTGAACATGTCGAAGCGGGTTGCCTCATCGATGAATCCGCCATCAACAGCATCGTCCATCTTTCCCTCGGAGGCCGAGATGAAGATGTCCGCAGAAGAGCCTGCCTTCAGCATTTCGACCAATTCGCCAGAAGCCTTGTACTGGGTGTCTGCGAACGTAACATCAGGGTTGTTCTGCACGTAAAGAGCTTGTACTTCGTCGAGCGCCTTCGAGAGCGAGTTCGCAGCGAAAATCTGTAGCTGCACGGGCTCCGAAGTCCCTTCTGCGGCAGCATTCGCCTTTTCGTCAGCCGCGTTCGATCCACCCGAGCAGCCAACAAGAGCCACAAGCGCAGTCAAAGCCGCCGCCACAGCGAAAGTCATCGATATCTTTTTCCACAAATACATTGAGACCTCCTGCCTGAGCAAACGAGAGCTTCTCGACGGAATACGCCGTATGCTCCACTTATTCGACAGAATTAT
>USEQ01000106.1 GCA_900553655.1 uncultured Slackia sp.
AACGAAGTCCGCAAGCACGTCGGCATGGTGTTTCAGAACTTCAACCTCTTTCCCCACTTGACCGCGAAAAAGAACGTCATGATTGCGCAGGAGAAAGTTCTGAAGCGTTCCAAAGAAGAGGCAGAACGTATTGCCATTGAACAGCTTCAGCGCGTAGGCCTGGGCGACCGTATGGACCATTACCCCGACGGTCTTTCCGGCGGTCAGCAGCAACGTGTAGCCATTGCACGCGCCTTGGCTATGAACCCTCACGTCATGCTTTTCGACGAAGCCACAAGCGCGCTTGACCCCGAATTGGTCCGTGGCGTTTTGGACGTTATGCGAGAACTTGCTCGCGAAGGCATGACCATGATGGTGGTCACACATGAGATGGGCTTTGCGCGAGACGTTGCCGATCACGTAGTCTTCATGGAAGACGGCGTGGTCATTGAGCGCGGCGCCCCCGACGAGGTGTTCAGCAATCCGAAATCGGAACGCACGAAGGCATTCATCGGCAATATCGCCTAATCCGAATCTTGCTCAGCTTACCCAATACGAGGTTCCGCCAATGACAGATGCATTGTAGGCGGAACCTCAAGTTAAGGATCAGATATCCGATTCTTAACTCCCCAGATTGCTACAAAGTTTTTAATGCAAAAGGTGGCCGGGAATCACTCCCGGCCACCTTTTTACCCTCAATGGAAACTAGTCGTCATTGCCGCTTTCGCAGTCTTGCGTCATAAGACCGTCTCGTCTCATAACGGGATAAACCCATTCCGCAAGAAGGTCATGCGCACGCTGGTGTGCCGATTCTCCCTCGGAAACCGCCGAAACGGCCGCGCCGTCAACAAGAGCTATGACAAAACGAGGAGTGACATCTTTCAGACCCACTCGTTCGATTATCCTGCCGATAGCAGCATCAAGACGAATGCGGCCGGCGCGGTAGGCCTTCGTCACCGCGCCAGATTCGGAAGCGGCAAGCAGCTGCATATAATGCGGTGCAGCCGTTCCTATATCCGCAGGCATACAGGCAGACAGGAACAGGTCGACCACATGCTCGCGGCAAGAAGCTACGTCCATCTCTTCAGCCTCATCCGCAACCGACTCGGCGCGTCGCGCCCAAGAACGCATGTTGTAATCCCCCGCCTCATAAAGAAGGTCGGATATGGAGTCGAAATAATACCCCGTAGAAGAGGCAGCAGTGTTCGCTCGCTTTGCAACGCTTCTATAGGTGACAGCGGAAGGCCCTTCTTCCTGCATAATCGCAGCTGCCGCAACGACAAGAGAGGCGCGAGTTATCTGAGCCTTTATGGACTTCGGCTCTTGCGCTGTTTTCTTCACAACCATAATAAGACCCTAATCATGCGTACGAATACAATACGCTCCAACACGATAAAAAAGGCGGCGTCCACGCCCTTGCGTAGACGCCGCCCAACCGAAAATACAGAGTATCATCGGTCCGCCTCAAACCCGAGCTGAAAGACCGGTTCGATAAGATGAACAGACTCTACCGCCCGAAACAACCCGAACAAAGACGCAATCGAAGCGAGCGCATACAGCCCGAAACCAAACTCGGCTAATCAATCTCAGACAAATCCTTGCCAGTGTGTTCGTGGGAAAGGAGCATCGCAACGAGAGCGATGGCGGAAATAGCCACCATATACCATGCCGGAGCAATAGCATTGCCCGTTGCCTCAATCAGACCAATCGAGATAAACGAAGCAGAGCCGCCGAAAAGCGCATTGGCCAGGTTGAAGCTCAACGCAAAGCCAGAGTAGCGCACGTCAGTCGGGAAAGTCTCGGTCAGGTAGCTCGAAAGCGTACCGTCGTTGATCGTCAACAGGAAGCACATGACCAGTTCAACGGCAAGAATGGTGACGAAATCCTTCGTACCCAACATATAGAACGCGGGAATCGTCAGAACAACAAAGCCTACGCACGCCGTAACGAGCATCTTCTTGCGACCGAACTTATCCGAAATATGTCCGGAGAAGAAGATGAATGCAATGTAGACAACCAAACAAATTGTGGTAATCAACGAAGCCGAAGCGGAGTCGTAATGAACCGTATCGATAAGATAGTTCGGCAGGTACGTCAAAACCGCATAGAATCCGACAGCGTTCAACATGCATGCGCCAAAGCTGATAAGCAAAACGCGAGGGTGCTTCTTGATGAGCGTCCTGAAGGGAGCACGCGCCGTATTACCCTTCTTCGATTCGAGATCATGCTGCATCTTCGCATACACGGGAGAATCGCTGAGGTGCTCTCGCATGTAGTGGGTGATAAGACCCAGCGGACCTGCCAGCAGGAACGGAATACGCCATCCCCAGTCGGTGACGAATGCGGAGTCGTGGCCGAAGACGGAATACATGACCGTTGCGAACATCGATCCGCACAAAAGACCGGTGGCCGTAGACGCAGGAACGACAGAGCAGTACAGTCCACGCTTGTTGGTAGGCGCATATTCAGCCAAGAACGTCGCAGCACCGGCGTACTCCCCCGACGCAGAGAAGCTCTGCACCATGCGGAGCAAAAGCAGCAGTACGGGAGCAAGCAGGCCGATCATGGCATATGTAGGAAGGCATCCGATAAGGAACGTTGCGCCGCTCATCAGCAAAATAGATGCGGTAAGGGCCCATTTGCGACCCTTCTTATCACCCATATTGCCCCAGAATACCGCGCCAACCGGACGCATCAAGAAAGATAGGGCAAAGACGGCGAACGTCTCAAGAAGAGCAACGGTCGGGTCGCCGGAAGGCATGAAAACCAATGCAATGACCGTTGCGAAATACGAATAGCTCGCATAGTCGAACCATTCGATGAAGTTTCCCAGGAAGGAGGATACGACGACGCGTCGAAGAGTTTTTCCTTGTTCTTCCTGGCCAGGGTTCTGCATCTCCGCAACCTGCGAAGACGTGGCGGGTTTATCCGTCATAGAGAATCACTTCCTTTGGGATTCGATTCCGGCGAATTCAGAAACGATATCCCCTAGGCAACTCGTTTGAACTGGTCGAGTTGCGAAACCAAGGCGAATCAGCATCATGGGACTCCCCATGTACCATAATACCTCATCATGCCTACGCTCATATTTCAGAGCGATTTCGACGAATCCAACGGCCGCGACACAGACTCCCCTTGTCCACGATTCGCCCACGGCCAAAGAGAATGGCCTGTTGAATCCGTAACGACCATGGGCCGATACGCCTAAACGCATCGGCCCATGGAAGTATAGCTTAGTAGTCCTCGACCATGTCTACCTGAGCCTTGCTAGCGCGCAAGACAAAAGCGCGCTTGGCCTTCTGGCCACCCTGGGCAAGTTTGCGCAGAATGACGCGCTTCAAGCGAGGATAGTCGTTGATGCCGTACCAAGCAAATGCGGTACCGCCAACATACACCTCAACGATGCTATGTACGGGCGCAGAAGCGTCGCGCTGGGCATCAAGCTTGAGATATTCCGCAATCTCGTCAGAGCAGACATCGCGAATAACCTCAGGAGCAATCTCGAGATCGTGCGCCAACTGCTTCAGCTGGTATTCAACCTCAGCATCGTCAGCATGCGGGAAGAACGTTACATCATAGGTAGCTGCAGCAACGCCGGAAGCCTTGGCGAAACCAAGAAGAGCATCCAGAGAAACCATCTGGACATGATCTTCCGTGCGCTCCGCAATATCGAGTTCTGCCTCAAAGCCCTTAACGCCAAACTCTTCGAACTTGGCCTTCAAAGCCTCTTCAGTAACAGCAGGCTCGAATTCGACCGTCGTGGCAATGTGCGTCAGATTCTTGGTGATCTTCATATCCGCACCATCCTCTCCCGTGATAGTCCAAACCATGGGCTAACGGTGCTACGAAAACCATTCAATCGCTCATAGCACCTATAAAGCCATCAAATGAGACTCTGCGCACGAAGATAGTTTTCGTGCAATCAAGAACGAATTTGGCAAAGCGGCCGAACAGAATCCGGCCGCTTCCAGCCAAATTAAGCTACGAGGAAATTACTTCAAACCTTCCTTTTCCGCTTCAGCTTCAAGGTTGGCAGACAAAGTCTCGCGGACTTCCTCTTCCTGCTTCTGCTTCCTGCCGGCAATCATGCCCTTGACGGAAGGAACAGCACCGCCACCAACGATCAAGATAGCACCGATGATGGTATTCGCGGTCAAAGCCTCACCGAAAACGACCAGGCCGATGAAGATTGCAACAGGAACTTCCCAGTATGCAATGGTGCCGTAGTCAGCAGCCGGAAGGTTACGACCGGCAACGAGCAAGAAGCCCAAAGCGACGGGGCCGCAGACAATCCACAGAAGGATAGCGCCAACCCAGTTGAAGGGAGTGAACTCGAAAGTGAGAATCCAGTTCTCAGCACCAGCTGCCACGCCATAAACGTTCATAAGGACAACGATGACGACAGCGCCGATAGTTGCAAAGATGAAGTTCCATACGCCACGAGCGGTGGTGTCGGCATCCTTGCGATAGCCATTGAAGAACATCGAAGCGCCATAGAAGAAGCCGGAGAGCAGACCGAAGATGTCGCCGACGCCCTTCATCGGGAACTCAGGAGTGGAGGTAGCGAGGTTGAAGTCGAAGCCGAAAGCCTGGCCGCCAACACCGAAGCCGAGAAGGTTGTTGCCGAAAAGCATACCTACGAATACTGCTACCAAGCAAATCCACTGGAGAACGGAGATAGGCTCCTTGCGGAAAATGCGAGCAAGCAATACGCAAACAACGGGGCCGATGTAGATGAACAGAACCGCATTAGCGACCGTAGTCATCAACGTCGAGGTAACATAGCATGCAAGAGACATGCCGATCATCAAACCGCCGAGCGCAATAGCGGGAGTGAGCTTCAACTTCTTAAAGGTTGCAACCTTGTGTGTTGCAAACAGCAGGATGACGAAGAAGATGATGCCCATGCCCATGCGGCCGCACGCCATCAAAGCACCGATGGAGTCGCTGCCCGCAAGACCCTTCGTACCATCGAACATATCGATACGTGTAGCCCAGCGGCTGAACAGCGGCACCAAGCCCATGCCCGTTGCGGAAATGAGCATTGCAATAGTGCCCAGGCCAAGCTTCATTTCATAGCCGTTTCCTTCCCCCGAAGAAGCGGCGATGTTGTTCTTTTCTGCAGCCATTGGTCCTCCTTAAAACCAACAAGCCGTTAATCCCCTCTTTAACATATGCGTGCCACTTTGTTTCGCCTTGCCGAACAGAGCAGCAATGTTTGCCTTGTGTCACGCACGCCGTCTGCACTATCTGGCAAAACGGCACGAATTGTCAAAGAAGCCTAGAAAATAAACGGGGTTCGGCCCGCCATGGGCAAACCGAACCCCGCTGTTAAGCTGCGCTAGCTATGCTGCTAGCATATGTTTTGGAAGGCCCGAATTAGTCGTTCCACATCTCAGGATGGATGAGGGTGTCGTCCTTGACACGGTTCG
>USEQ01000107.1 GCA_900553655.1 uncultured Slackia sp.
CGTCGTGACGGTCATGTTCGAAGCGCCGGGGTAGTACGTCGCATGGGATGGCGAAGAGGTGACCGCTTTGTCGCAAGCGATGCCCGCACGCTGGGCGGTGCTTTCGGTCAGACCCGTGGCAGCGATGGTCATATCGAAAAGTTTCAGCACGGACGATCCCTGCGAACCCTCGAACGAGCTGTCGCGTCCGCAGATGACGTCGGCCGCAATGCGTCCTTGTTTGTTCGCCGGACCTGCGAGCGAGATGAGCGCGTCGTCGCCCGTGACGAAGTTCTTGACCTGTACCGCGTCGCCGACGGCGAAGATAGCGGGGTCGGATGTGCGCATATGCTCGTCTGTGACGATGGATTTCTTGATGCCGAGCTCAAGTCCCGCTTCCTCGGCAAGGCGGGTGTCGGGCGTAACGCCGATGGCGAGAATCACCAAAGGCGCGCGGTATTCGTCGCCTGATGCGGTGGTTACCGTCAGCTCGTCGGCTTCTTCGTCTACCACAAATCCATTGACGTCTTGATTCAGCCGCAGGTCGAGTCCGTGTTCGCGTGCGTAAGCGTGAACCTCGCACGCCATGTCGTAATCGAGCGTTGGCATGACATGGTTGCCGCGCTGCAGCAGCGTGACGTCAAATCCGCGATCTACCAGGTTTTCGGCCGCCTCTATGCCGATGAAGCCTCCGCCTATGACAACGGCGCGCGCTCGTCCCTGCTCGATGAGTTCGTCGGTGCGCTGTTTCATGGCGAAGGTGTCTTCCACGGTGCGAAGCGTGAGGATGCGTCGGTCGTCTATGCCGGGAAGGTCGGGCTTGACGGCTTTCGCACCGGGGGAAAGGATGAGGCTGTCGTAGGATTCCTTGTATTCCAACCCGTCTTCGAGGTTGCGGATGAGCACGGTTTTCGCCGCGCGATCGATCCTGACGGCCTCTTGGCGCACGCGCACGTCGATGTTGAAGCGGTTGCGGAAGCTTTCGGGGCTTTGCAGCGTGAGCTTGCGCTTGTCCGTGATGACGTCGCCCACGTAATAGGGTAGGCCGCAGTTGGCGTACGACACGTAGCCCGTGCGCTCGATCATGACAATCTGGGCTTGCTCGTCTAAGCGGCGCAAACGCGCAGCGGCCGTCGCTCCGCCGGCGACTCCTCCAATGATGACAACCTTCATGGCCTCTCCCTTGCGTTCGTTTTGTTTTCCTGTCTGCAACCTTGCGAGCTACATTTCCACGGGGCCGCGATAGCTCATGATGCCGCCGAGGTTGGTCACGTCGGCGAAGCCGTTCTGTTCGAGGATATGGGCCGCCTGTGCGCTGCGTCCGCCGCTTTGGCAGTACACGAACAAGGGAGTATCTGCTGCTGCCTTGAAACCGGCGATGCGGTCGAGGGGGACGTTTTCCGCCCCGGGCACATGGCCCGACCGGTATTCTCCGGAGGTGCGAACATCGATGATCCGGGCGTTTTGCGTGGCGCGCGCCTCTTCGAGCTTCTTGTCGAATCCGCCGCCGAACATATTGAAGATTCCCATGAGGTGTCCTTTCTCCGACCGCTGCGAGGCCGTCTGACGACGCTTTCGAAAAACGAGCGAGTCGTTCACGCTGCCGTCGCTTCGCCGTCCTTTTCGTTTTCGTTCGTTTGAACGGCCGCTTGTTCGTCGATTGTCGTGCTTGCGTGGTTTCGCCGTGCGGTTCTCTCTCTGTTCGCTCGAAGCGTAGCAGGTTTATGATTCCTTTGGGGTAACAAATGGATGAACAGCTATGCCGGTCGGTCGCGTTTCTTCTTTCGTATAATAGGCTTTTGCGACACGCGTGCAGGCGCAGCTTGAAGTCAGGATGGCGCGGGCAACAGTGCTTGTCTCAATTCGTGACGCGCGCAGGTGCGGTTTGGAAGGGTTCGAAGATAGGAATTGCTATGCCGGGACGGCTTGTCATATGTCCGACGCCGATCGGGAATTTGGGGGATATGACCCTGCGCACGCTCGACGAGCTGCGCGAAGCGGACGTGGTGTGCGCCGAGGATACGCGCGTGACGGGGAAGCTGCTTGCGCACTTCGGCATAGAGAAGCGGCTCGAGCGTTTTGACGAGGCCACCATCAGCCGCGAAGCCGCGCGCATTGCCCGCCGCATCGCCGAGGGCGAGATCGTGGCGTTTTGCAGCGATGCGGGCATGCCGGGTGTTTCCGACCCGGGCGCTCGTCTTATAGAGGCGGCCCAGGCGCAAAATTGCGATATCACCGTGCTTCCCGGGGCATCGGCCGCTACGACGGCGTATGTGGCCAGCGGCTTCAGTAATCCGCGTTTTTATTTCGGCGGCTTTTTTCCTCGCAAGGATTCCGAGCGTCGCGAAGTTCTTGAGTCGCTCGCCCTGCTTGACGCCGTGCTGGTGTTTTATGAAAGCCCCCGTCGTATCGCAGCTTCGCTGCAAGCGGTGGCGGACGTGTTTCCCCACCGCGAAGTCGCGGTTTGCCGTGAGCTCACCAAGCTTCACGAAGAGGTGTTTCGGGCCGGCGCATGCGACGTACGCGATGAATTCCTCGATCGTCACGAACGCTGCGGCATCAAAGGGGAAATCGCGCTTGTGATCGGGCCGCCCACGCATGCGGAAGAGGATGCTCGCCATGAAGACGCTGCGGCGTCGGCGGCTGAACGCGCTGCCGAGCTTATTGCCGAAGGGACTTTGAGCCGAAAAGAAATCGTCAAGGTTCTTCGTGACGAATTCGGCATATCGCGCAACGAGGCGTACGATCTTGCCGTGCAGGCGTAGCCGGCGAAATGAACGATGCATGGAATTGCGGCCGATGGCAGGTTAATTGCGCCGCGAAGTTCGTTCGCTCGGGCGGAAAGGGTACGATAGCGCAAGCAGCCGACACGTGGTGCACGCCCCCTGAAAGCGAGGAAAGCATGAACAACTTCACCTATTATTCTCCGACCGAATTCGTGTTTGGCCACGGCGTCGAGGCTGGCGTCGGCAAACGCGCCGCCGAGAAGGGCTTCAGGAAGGCCCTGGTCGTTTATGGAAAAGGCTCCGTGGTACGCTCCGGTCTGCTCGGCCGCGTGAAGGCGTCGCTGGATGCGGCGGGTGTTGCGCATGTCGACCTTGCCGGCGTACGTCCGAACCCCGAAGTAGAAAGCGTGCGCGAAGGCATTCGCATCGTTCGCGAAGAGGGCGTCGACCTGATTCTTCCCATTGGAGGCGGCAGCGTAATCGATTGTGCGAAAGCCGTGGCATTCGGCGCCCTGCACGACGGCGACGTATGGGATTTCTTCTGCGGAAAAGCGCAGGTGACCAAGGCTCTTCCCATTTTCTGTGTGCTTACCATTCCGGCGGCGGGCTCCGAGGCGTCAAGCTCGTGCGTGATCAGCAATGACGAGATTCATGCGAAGCGCGGCACGAACGGCGATGCATTCCGGCCCATGGTCGCATTCATGAACCCCGAGATCACGTTCTCGCTCCCGGCATATCAGACGGCGGCAGGCGTGACCGACATGATCGCCCATATCTGCGAGCGCTGGTTCTCGGGCGTTGGCGCCGTTCGCGTGACGGACAGCATCGCAGCAGGCCTCATTCGCACGCTTATGGCGGCGGCGCCGTGCGTCTTGGATAATCCCGAAGACTACGATGCGCGCGCCGATATCATGTGGGCGGGCATGCTTGCGCACAACGATATCGCCGGCTGCGGTCGCGCGCTTAACCCGACGGGCCGCGCGGGAGGCTGGGAAAGCCACGGCCTTGAGCATGAGCTGTCTGCGTTCGACACGTCTATCACGCACGGTGCAGGTCTGGCCGTCGTGATGCCTGCGTGGATGCGCTACGTCTGGCGCGAGGATCCGAGCCGCTTCCTTCAGTTTGCGCTGGACGTTTTCGATATCGAGCCGATCGACGATACGGAGGAAGCCGTCGAAGATGCCGTGACTGCGGCCATCGACGAGCTGCAGGCGTTTTTCGTCGACATGGGCATGCCTAAGACCATGGGCGAGCTGGGCCTGCGCGTGGAAGACCTCGATGCTGTCATCGAGACGTTGCACGCCACCAAGGGCGATGTGTTCGGCGCGTTCAAGCCGCTCACTATGGAAGACGCTCGTGCAATCTACGAATCAGCCTTCAACGATCCGGCGCTTCCTTCGCTTGAAGAAATGGGTGAGGAGCTCGAGGCGTAAACGGCATTTTTCCCAATAACGGCAAAGTAGTCCAAGGGTGCGAATTCAAATCGCGAAAGCCATGCTGGGTATCTTTCTCGCATGGCTTTTTTGCGTATGTTGTTTCGCCCGAGCTAGCATTCGTCCAATACGCTCGCGATGCCTCGCTTGCCTATTTGCTTCGAACGGGTGCGGAGCTGACGGGTCTATATGCCTCGTTGTTGTGTTCGCCTGACGCCTTGGGAGGCTGCAATGCAAAAGGGGAGTCCGTGACGTCGCTCGCCCGATTGAGCACTTATGCAGAAAAGGCATCTTGCGAGCAAGGAACGAAACGCGCTCGTGTTGCACTACGTTATTTGCCCGAAGGAGGGGTTGGTTGACGTGTCACATTCAACTCAGGCGGTGCTTGAAATTGCTGGAGAGTGCATCTGTGTAACGCGTCGCCGCAATCAGCGGCGCATGTACATACGGGTCAAGACGCCTGATGGGCATATTGAGGTTTCCGCCCCTTGGCGGGTGGGCGATGCCGAAATCAAACGCTTTGTTTCGGCTCATATCGGCTGGATCGAGCGGCAGCGACTTCAGCTGACTGAGCGTGAAAGGCTGAATCCTGGCGCGCCCACTCCTGAGGAAATCGCCGAATGGCGGGCTGTGGTGGCGGCGTTTGCACCTGTGCTCGTGGAACGCTGGGCTCCTATCATAGGTGTGAAGCCGGGCAAGCTTGCGTATCGCAACATGGTGAGCCGCTGGGGCAGCTGCAATGTGAAAACGGGTCGCATATGCATAAACGTGCAGTTGGCTGCTCATCCGCCGGAGTGCTTGGAGTACGTGGTGGTTCACGAGCTCTGCCATTTGCTCGAGGCGAGCCACGGACCGCGATTCAAGGCGCTCATGGACACGTTTTTGCCCGATTGGCGGCAGCGCGAGGCGAAACTGCGCGGGGGAATCAGGCGTTGAAGCCACGATTAGAAGCCGCACGGGCATCGAGCGTTGGAGTAGCGCGTTGTTTTGGTAGAGTGTGCTGAGGTCCGCAGGGAAGGCTTTGCAATCGCGTCGATTTTGGTCGGTCGGCAGGCCTTTGGACTTACCTTGATCGGTTGGGCCGGTTCGTCGAACGCAGCGCGGCTCTTCCGATTGCGTCTCGTCGACAATATCGCGGTTACGGTGAGGACGCTTCTGATCGGGCTCATTCGAGCTGCTTTTGCAAGATTTCGTTTGCTGTGGCCGCATGGCGGC